>JAFLYY010000003.1 GCA_029785825.1 Nitrososphaerota archaeon
TCTCCGTGCCGATGGCAACGCACCACCAGAGGCTGACCTCGGTCTCAGCTTCACCTGAATCCTTGCGCTTATTGAGCATGGGCGGCTCCCCATTCTTTGTCAACGAAACAAGAAGTACGGGAACGCCAGGACGACCAGGATTGCCAACACAATCAACACCCCAACGGTTTCTGTTCCGAAGCCTGATCAGCAGCCGGGGCAGGTGAGGCGACGCGTCACAGCAGCGAAAGAGCGTAGAGGAGGAGGAAGACCACCACGGAGCCGATCAGCAGCGATATGAGGAAGCCAGCGACGATTAGCTTCTTCCAGACAGTCTTGCCGTGAGGCGTACTGGCAGGGCCGTAGGTAACCCCCCGGTCCGGGCCCTCTATCTGCGCCGTGGCCGAGGGGACGTGGAGGGATTGGGGCTCGTGCCTGTGGGTGGTGCCGCAGCGCTGGATGTGCCTCTCGTAGTGACTCTCGCTGATCAGCTTTTGGCACTTCGGGCAGATTGGCAAGGGACGGTCGTGAGCGGCCGGAGGCCTATACGTGTTTCCGAAGCTCCGAATCAAGCAGGTTGCCTATCGGAAGGCGACCGCAACTCATGCTCTTCCCCGCTCAAGTATGACAACTTGATATTCCTGCGCCATGCGCGCTGAAGTCTATGACGGCACGGAGAGGATTGGTGAAGTAGGCCTAGCCGAGAAGCCCAGAAAGGCCAGCCAGAGGACGGAATCACGAGGAACACTTTCAAAATAACAATCATAACAAGAAGAACACGGCATACAAGACTTGTGCGATATGCGGACTCAAGGTGTACCCAGGGTAGCCTGAACGGGAGGACGCTTCCGGTCGAGTTCTCTTCCACCGACATCCTCGGCTTTCACTCCAATTCGACCTACCAAGTCGTCTTGCTTGTGGACGGGCGGGTTTCGAATCAATGGGTGTCTCTGAATATCGAACGACTCGACTACTGTAGCACCGCGAATACAGGACCCCCATGTTGTCCTACCGATTGTGCTACGGCGGGGGGGCCAGCTTCGGACCCCTATTGGGATGGCTCCACGAACTATCCCTACGGGTTCGGCCATACTATCGTGATTGAATACACAGCGGCCACCTGAGTTGTCATCCCAGGATCACCGAGCGGTAGCTTCGTGCAACTGTTAGCTCACGCTGTGCAACGGTTGTCTGGACTCCGGCATTCTACCGTTACTTCGGCTGTCGGTTTCAGAACCGGGCAGCTCATTGGCGCTGGGCTCGCTTGAAATTGTCGGCCGACAAGGCTCGGGCGGCCTGAATCCGTTCTGGTCCGTGTCCGGTAGGGCCTGCAGAGCTTGATTTGGGTTCTGTCTGCCAATAACGATAAGAATCAGGTTATCTGGTTGAGGGGCCAACTCGTGCAAACCCCGGCCATGGAAGATCACTTTCACTCAACTCCATTCCGTTGGACCACGTAGTAATACCGTAGACTTAAGTATTACCAAGCCATGAAAGCCACCATGGCCGAAGCGATCGTTACAGTGACGAAGAAGGGGCAGGCCACGATACCCAAGAAGATGCGCGAGAGGCATGGCATCGGCAGAAAGGCACTTGTTGAAGATACCGAAGAAGGAGTCCTGCTGAAGCCTCTTCCTAGCCCCTCGATGGAAAGAGGCTCTCTGCGGACCCTTTTCAAGGGGAGGCGGTCTGGAGAACTTATGGACGAAGTCAGGGGGGAGGAGTCCATGTACGAAGAGAAGGACTCGCGAAGACGAGCGAAGTAGCGTTTGCGCAGTATTGTATTCGACACTCAAGCCCTGTTAGTCCTGTATCTGGGAGAAGCAGGATCTGGGGAGGTCGAAGCCTATCTGGAGAGTGTCTCAGAACAGAAGGTAAGGGGCTACCTGAACATCATCAACCTCACTGAACTATACTACATTCTGCGGAGAAGGAACGGAAGCGTAGCTGAGGAGAAGGAGAGGAATCTGCTGAGCTTCGGAGTGAGAATGGTACCTGTAATTCACAATTCTCCACTGTGGAAGAAAGCTGCGGCCATTAAAGCCGGAAACGCCCTCTCGCTTGCCGATGCCTTCGCAGCCTCGACAGCACTCCTGCACAAGGGCACGCTCGTAACAGGCAGCGACGTCGAGTTCGAACAGGTAAAGGACCTGAAGATTGAACGTGTAGGCGGCAATAGGAAAGCCGAGTGAATCTCCGACCAAGGAACCGGTCAGAAGTCCCAGCGACCACATTCTAGATTATCGTGCCTCGAGTCAGGCCCCTGAGAATCGGACCCGCTCATTTCGATACCGCTTCTAGCTGCGAAAATGCACCGGGCCCCGTCGGGCCCGTGCTTGGTTCCGAACCCGAACGGGTTCGATTCCAGGCACTACGTTCCATAGGATGATGTTGAGGCACCTTACGGCGTCCATTCATCATAGGCACAGTGTCAAATGAGCATGGAAAATCTTGGCCGCGTCTGGGGTTCACTGCGCCATCAGGACTCTGCCGACAGCGGGTCCTTCTTCGCCATAGCATACCGCCTTGGAACTTCCGGAGGCACCTCGGGAAAATCCTCTCCCATTCGCTGGCCCCCATCTCCCGAAACTCGGTCACAGCCACCTTCTTGCCCCGGTCCGAAAGGACGTAGCCCCGCATGAAGCCGACGATCGGGTAGACGCGCCTGCTGGGCTCGCGCCTGGGCTGGGAGATGAACCGGAAGAGGAACGTGTATGCCCTCCAGGCCATGTCGGTCCTGGGCCTGTTGCACGGAGCGTCTAACGTGCTCGGCTTGTATCCCACCTCGCAGCAGGGGAAGTCGTTCCCCTGCACGGAAGGGGCAAGGTCGACCGTGAAGCGCTTCTCGACGCCGTCGCCGTGGATGTGCGACACCGCCTGGGCCCAACCGAACATGGCTTCGTAGCCTTTGCCGCTGAAAGTGACCGCTGCCCTCATCACGGGGAACCCCTTCACCATTTCGTCGGTGAACTCTCGCCCGATGGCCGTGAAACCTGAGTCTTCGACGCCTCGGTTGGCCGAGTAGCGACAATCACTTTGCCTTTGTACGGACCCAGCATGAAGGGCATCGACAGCGTCTTCGGCGACAAAGCGCCCTTGTTCAACTCACTCATCACCGAGCCTGCTGGCCGGCGACATAAGGCCGACTCACTTTCGGCGTTCGCATATCGTGGCCTCTTATCCCCGAAGGGCGGTTCAACTGTATGTGCAAGGTGGTGAAGGAGTCCCCAGGGCTGTTTTATTCATCGCTCCCCTTCTGATTCGTTGTCAGGCAGCAAAGACCCCGTCCGCAGGGCGCTCTCCGGCTTCTCTCTGCACACCCTCGGCGACGAACAGAGATGGGGGAACTCGGTAGCCATCCCAGGAAAGGAGATCGAACGGTACGAGGTGGGCCCGGCGTCGGTGGTCATCACCAACGAGGGGGGCATCGGAAGATACACCGTCGTCGAGCCATCGCTCACGGAGCGCGAAAGGGAGAGGCTGAGCCGGCTCCTCGACCACCTCTTCATGAGCATCTCCCCGGAGGACGCCACCGACCCCTCGAAGAGGCTCATACCCAACATGGTGGAAGCCGCCAGGAGCCTGGGGTTCCTCGACGAGGTGACCCGCTCCCTCCAGAAGTACGAGTACTACGTGAAGAGGGAGCTGAAGGGGTACGGGAGGCTGGACGTCCTGATGAACGACTTCAACATCGAGGACATCAAGTGCACAGGCCACGGGAAGCCCGTCGTCGTCCTCCACAAGAACCACAGCGAGCTGGGGTGGATCAGGACCAACGTGGTCTTCCCCACCGAGGAGGACGCCGAGGAGTCCACCCAGAAGATGCTCCAGAGGTGCGGGACTATGGCGACCAACGCGATGCCCATCGTGGACGCCAGGACTCCAACCAATGACAGGGTCGCCATGAGGTGGTCCACCGACGTGTCTATGACCGGGACGGCCTTCACCATCAGGAAGTTCCCCGCCGAGCCGATGCCGATAACGGCGCTCGTCAGGCTGAACACCGTCTCCCCCCTCATGGTCGCCTACCTCTGGCTGATGCTCGAAGCCAGGGGGTTCCTAATGGTGGTGGGCCCGACGTCTGCCGGGAAGACGACCTTCATGAACACCCTGGCCTCCCTCATCAACCCGAACTCCGCTGTCTGCACCATCGAGGACAACCCGGAGATCAGGCTCTCCCACGAGGTCTGGGACCAGCTCACGTCGAGGCACAGCTACACCATCGGCCAGACAAGCCTGGAGATCACGCTGCAGGACCTCGTGAAGCACTCGCTGAGGCTGACCCCCGACTTCGTCATAGTGGGGGAGGTGAGGGGGGAGGAGGTCGCGGCCCTGATCAACTCCGCGGCGTCGGGGCACGGGGCGCTGACGTCCATCCACAGCGACAGCGTCCAGAACGTCATGATCAGGATGAGCGCACCCCCCATGCTCGTCCCCGCCGGGAACATGATGCTCATCTGGGCCTTCGCCGTGATGAACAGGGTGAGGAGGGAGCACGGGAGGATGGCGAGGAGGGTCCTCTCCGTCACGGAGCTGGACCCGAAGCGGGGCGGCTTCGACCTGAAGGAGATGTTCACCTACGACATGGTGGACGACACCTTCTCGCCGTCGGCTCCCGAAGAACTGGTCCGGATGAAGACCGAGAGGCTCCAGCAGGTGATGCGCCCCTTCGGCTGGGACGAGAGACGGCTAGAGACGGAGCTCGGTGAGAGGGCGAGCTACATCGAGTCGATGGTCACGGACAAGCGCTTCAGCCTGACGGAGGTGGGAGAAGCCGTCAGGAAGTTCTACGTGAAGAAGTATGGGCTCACGTAACCAGATGCACCCGTGGCTCGGACAAGCAGACTGAAGCTACAGGCAATCACTTCGAGTTCTGAAAACAACGCAGCTCTCAGGTGTGCCGTGCAAGCAATGTAGGACCGACCAGGGCTCCGCTCGAAAGTTCTGGGTCTTCTCCCTTCATCCGAACGTGAGAATCCGGTCCGAGTCCGCCGTGAGGTCCACCAGATCCTGCATGCTCGAGAGAGGGCAGAGCTCGGTCCCTCCTTTCTTCCTTATCTTCAGGCAGGTCCCGCACGCGAGGACGACCCCTCCCTTCTCGACGAAATCGTTCATCATCCTCCTCACGTCGAACTTGCCGTCGTCTATCTCCTCGCATTCGACTCCCCTCCCGAGCAGGAATGCCTTCGCCGAGTGCCCGCTCTCGATGGCCTTCGCCCCATACCTGAGCGCGTTCCAGGCGAGCTCAGGCTCGTTCGTCGATATCACGATGCCTATCTTCAGCTTCTTCCCGCCTCCTCAGAACCAGTGGCGCATCCAGTACCTCTCGAAGAGGACCTTCTGCATGTGCCAGACCCTCCCTGGCATGTGGAACTCCATCTCCGGCTTGCCGTCGCCCAGGAAGACGCCCTTCACGAACGCGCTCTGCCCCTTTCCCGCTTCGAGGAAGCACGAGCCTTCCCCGCCCCACTCCTTCTTCTTTCCCCTCCCGCTGACCTCCCTGGCCAGGTTGCTCGCGACGACCTCGGCCTGGCCGTGCGCGAAGACGCCCGCCTTCGGCAGGAAAGGCACATGGCCGTTCGGAGTCGGCACCGACGCGACGTCTCCCACCGCGAAGACGCCGGGATGCTTGGTCTCGAGGGTCCTCGGATCGACGGGCACCCAGCCGGTCTCGTCCGTCAGTCCCGCTTCCACCACCACGCTTGGCGCTACGTGAGGCGGCACGCAGAAGAGGAGGTCAAAGGGTATCGCGTCTCCGCCGTCGAACCGCACCTCTCCCGGCCTGATTTCCACAGCCTTCATCCTCGGATGGTAGCCTATTCCCTTCGATCTGAGAAACTCGAGGACCTTGCCCCCGATCTCCGGGCCCACTGCGGGGACGGGCATCGGCTCCGGCGTGAAGAACTCGAACCTCACCTTCTCCCTCATCCCCTTCTTTGCGAAGTAGTCCTCGAGCAGGAGAGCCACTTCATACGGGGCGGCCGGGCACTTGAAGGGCGTCCTCGAAATCCCAATCGCGACCCTCCCTCCCTGGAACCTCTCGATCGCGTCCTTGAACCGGAGAGCGGATTCGAGGTCGTAGATATGGCGGGCGTGCTCCCTGAACCCTGGTATCGCGCTGAGGGCGTACTCTGCTCCGAGCGCCAGGACGAGGTGGTCGTAGTACAGGTCGCCGCCCTTCGTCCCCACCACTCTCTTCTCGACGTCGATGGAGGAGACCTCGTCGTTGACCACTTTGATGCCCTTCTTCCTTAAGGTGCCCAACCCCTTCTGCACCTGCTCAGGCTTTCTCATGCCAAGCATGAGCCAGGGGTACGACGGAGGGAACTGGAACTTGTCCTTCCTCTCCACGAGCGTCACCTTCGCCCTGTCTCCCAACCTCTCCGCGAGCACATTCGATGCGACCAACCCGCCGACACCGCCTCCGAGGACTAGAATCTGGTTCCCGCTCATTTCGCTTTCCACCAAACATGAAAGACTATTCGTATATACGCATATCCATCTAGCCTGTATTTAGCAACCCTTCTCATGGTGGTCCGCACATCCTTTACAGCAGAACAGCAGAACCGACCCGCCCATTGTCCTTCTGTAGACGCGCCCGGCCGTCAGGCGAAGCCCGCAGTGCCGACACCTGAAAGGGTTGCGCGTGTTCGTCGCTCCTTTCTGCGGGGCCGAATTCGGCCCACGGCGCGCAAACGGCTGCTCTCCGATGTATTCTTCACAAATAGCCCTCACCCTTTCCGCGGCTGGCCCAGCTCCCTCGATCATCCCGTTTGAGGTCACCTTGACCCTGCCCATGACAGTTATGACACTGGCGCCATTCGACAGCGTAACGAGGTTGGGGAATGCCCTGGTCAGCCGTCCGGCGAGTTCCGTCAGGCCGATTGGCGGTTCCATCGGTCAGTTCGCTCCCTTGCCCTTCTGATAACTGTCAGCGCAGTCGGAGCAGCAGAAGTAGTGCTCCGCTCCTTGCATCACTCTCCTGTAGGTGTTCTCTTCTGTCAGCTCCATCCCACACTCTTCGCAGTTCAACCCTTCGTCACCCTCCTGATGGCTTCGTCACGCTCAGGCACCCCTACGAATGCGACGGTTCCATCGATTATCGTGGTGGGTACGCTCAGTATGTTGAATTCGGAAACCAGCTTCTCCCCGAGGGGAGTGGCTATGTCGACCTCGTCGTAATGGAAGTCGGCCTCCTTCCTGAGGCTCCTCCAGAGCTCTCTCGCACTCGGGCAGACCGGGCACCACTCCGCCACGACGAGCGCCACCTGGGCAGTCATGCCGGTTCCCCCTTCAGGGCTCGCCCCAGCGTCTCCCTTGAGGGGGAGCCGAGCATTCTTCCATCGACCCTGTAAATCCTGCACCTGAGGCCGAAGTCGCTGGATTCCCTTGCGGTCTGGTCGACGTCGACCCCGTCGACTCTGACGGTCGGCGAACCCAGGAATCGGAGCTTTTTCGCATCCTCCTCAGATTCGACCCTGATGAGGACGATGCGGGCGTCCAGGTCCTCCTGCTTCACCATCTCTTCTAGGTCTTTCAACGTTGTCTTGTAGGTTGGGCAGCCCTCGAAGTACAGCAGCTCCACAGTCTTGCTCATGTCACCACCACATCTCCCTGAGCTGCGAGACACCCTCGAGCCACTCGCCTCTGAACTTGTCGTAGTCCTTCAGCGCCTCCTTCCCCTTCGCCGTGATCCTGAACGGCCTCTTGGCCTTCTCCCCCTTCGCCTCGCTCCGCGTCTGTTCGATGTAGCCCTTCTCCTCGAGCCACGTCAGCGTCGGATATATCGCTGAGGGACCCGGCCTCCACATCCCCCTCGTCCTCTGGAAAATCTCCTCCATCATCTCGAAGCCGTGCATCGGCCTCTCGGAGAGCAGCCGGAGGATGTAGGGCTTGAGCATGCCCTGGGGCACGACGTTCACCCTGAAGGGGCCGCACCTGCACCATCCTCCCGGCATCGCCCTCTACTCCTTCTTTTCCTTGAGTGACTGGATCCTCTTCTCCAAGGCGGTTATCTCAGACTCCAGGCCCGCCTTGTAGTCCTCCAGCTCCTCCACCGCTTCGTCCCTGCTCGTGGGCCTAAAATAACCAGGCCCGGAGCAGCTGCAGCCGCACTGGCCACCCCATCCGTATCTTTGCATGTTTTGCATCGCCTCTGACTATACTCCTCATATCAGGGATGATATAAGAGTTGCTTTCCGCGGTCTCGCCAAGACTTTTAAGTGGATGCGTATATGCGAATATCCTGTTAGACATGCCGGACCGGATCTCTGAACTGCACGCAGAACTCTGCAAGACGCTCGGAAGCGCGACCAGGATTGAAATTCTGAACGCCCTGAGGAGAGGAGAGAAGACCGTAGGGGAGCTCTCCGCCGCTCTTCGAGTCAGGCAGCCCAACATATCTCAGCACCTCGCCGTCCTCAGGCAGAGGGGCGTGGTGACGACAAGGAAGGACGGAGTGAACATCTACTACGGCGTTTCGAATCCCAAGATAACCCAAGCGTGCGAACTGATGAAACAGGTCCTCGTCGCGCAGCTGAAGGAGGGCGTGGAGCTGACGAGGCTCACCAGTCCGGCGAGGCGATGAATGACTTCGGTGACAGGGAAGGAGTGCTGCGCTGCCGACAGGCGCATCCCCGCGTTCGTCACCGACAACCCCGTCCGACGTTTTCTCGCGCCCCCGACCAAGCTGGTTTCGAGGTTCCTCTCGGGAGGAGAGGTCGCCGTGGACCTGGGGTGCGGGCCTGGCTTCCACACCCTGGAGATGGCGAGGAGGGTCGGGCCGAACGGTAAGGTCTACGCCGTGGACTTCGACCGCGGAGCGATCGAGAAGCTCAGCCGGAAAGCGAAGAGGCTTGGCTGCTCCAACGTGGAGGCGCACGTCTCTTCGGCGGCAGATGTCGGGTTCGTACTGAGCTCCTCCGTCGACTTCGTCCTGGCCGGGGGCCTGCTCTGCTGCATGGCCGACCATGCGGGCGCCCTGGGTGAGATCAGGAGGATACTCAAGCCGGGCGGGTCGGCGTACCTGAGCGTCACCAGGACATTCGTCAGGAGGGGGAGGATGGGGGTGGACGGAGAGGAGTGGCGCAGGACACTTGAGGGGTTCAGGGTGGTGGAGAAGGGCAGCGGGCTGGCGGGCCGGTGGGCGGTGGTGGCTCTGGATGGCACGGCCGTCGAGGGAGGCCGAGCAAAGCGATGACCACACACGGCGACGCGCAAGGGACGGGGTCCGGCCCTCTACGGGCGGGTCTGACTGCGATGCCTGCGCTGCTCATCTTCCAATTTGCGCTGGGCATGTGGGTCAACCTCTACGTGTCAATCCCGCAGCCGGCCCCAGGATACGGGATGATGGGAGTCATGTCGGCGGTCATGTACTCCATTGGCGCGCCCGTGCTCATGCTGCACATGATGCTCGGCTGGCTCATGGCCGCTGGAGCGCTCATTGTGCTCGTGCTCTCTCTCCTCGAGGGCAGGACGACTGTAATCGGGCTGGCGGTCGTGGGTCTGGCCTCGGTGCTGCTCGCCGGCCTGGGCGGCCTGTTCTTCTTGTTCTCGGGCGGGGACAACGCCTATTCTTATTTCATGGCGCTGGCTTTCGTCTCCGCATTTTCCGCTTACTTCTCGGCGCTCGCCATCGCGAGATAGGAGGGAACCGAGGAGGCGTCCCCCTTCAGGTGGGACGGGAGCGAACTCGCGAATGAATCCGCGGAAGAGGACGGCGCACCTGGAACAGGTGGTCGAGAGGATGTCCTCACGCTGGCCGAGGGCGGGGGATGCGGTCAGGAAGTTCTATGCCAGGAAGTACGGTCTCTGACAGGTCTGCAGTAGGCCACGCCTCCGGCTTTGTTATTAGCGACTCGCCCGTCTTCATCCAATGCGGGACTTCGACGACGCCCTGGTCAAGCTGTTCCAGCCAATGGGGGCACCGATTCTTGAGGCCCGGATTCTGTCAAGGTTCTACAGGAGCCGCGGTGCAAGGTACGAAAGGGGAGACATGCTAGTCTTCGCAGACGAGATTGCGGAGGCAAGGCGCCTGTTCGGTGGTGCAATGCCAACCTGACACACCTGTCTACTCGTCCTCCATCCTCCGTTAAATCGGCCCCGGTTTCCCGAAGCATCGGGCTCCCTCGGGCGGGGAATTAAATAGGAGTCGCAGCTATTGGGTCACAAATGGCCGAGAAGGTTCCGGGCTGGATAGAAAGGCTTCTTCTTCCTAGGTTGAGTTCCATAGAGGGCGAGTTGAAGGCGCTTAAGGGCGAACTAAATGGCCTCAGGGGAGAGATGAGGGGCGAGTTCAAGGCCGTCCACTCAGAGACCAGGCGGCTCGACGAGAAGATCGATTCGCTCAGGAACGAGACCCTCACCAGGTTTGACGGCATTGAAAAGCGGCTTGATTTCGCCAGGGACTTGGGAGTCCTACAGACCAAGGTTACGGAACTCGAAGCCAGGCTGCCAAAGGCCTGAGTCTTCCAAGGCCACCCGACGAATTGAATCCTCCTGCCCAAGAGAGGAAAGATGAAACGACTTCGCCGGAACTAACTAGCTTCCAACCTTGTTGATGCGCCCGGGTGCGTGCGTTGTCCAACCATTGTGGTAAGCGCAGATTACAAGAATTTGAAAGTGTCATACGACCAATTCGGTCAGCAGCTTCATCTGACCAGGAGGCGACATTTGCTAGCGCTTTCGTCCTCTGAGTGCCATCGGTCCATCCATTTCGATACCATTTCTAGCTGCGGTTTTGCACCGGTTCCCGCCGGGCCCGCGTAGTCTGAGATAGACTCTGCATGCTAGAAATGGCTGGAATCGGGCCATTTGATGCACAATGTACTTCAGGCGGACTCCCCAACGACACAGCAGATTGCAACGCTTTCAGCATCCTCCCTACCACCTTCAGTAGACTCGACTGCCAGCAGGCTTAATAATCTATGGACTATAGTCCATAGCCGTGTCTACGACCGTAGAAGTCAAGAGGAACACGGCAAGGGTGTTGGAGGAACTGAAGAAGAAGTATGGGGCTAGGAGCATCGATGAGACAGTAAAGCGTCTGATTAGCAAGGCTGAGAACATCCCGGACTCCAAGTTCGGTTCTCATCCCGAGATGAAGGCGTTCAGGCGAGAGGACGAGGCAAGGTTCCATGAGCTATGAATACGTCATAGATTCTTACGCCTGGATCGAATACTTCAAGGGCACCAAGTCGGGGAAGGTCGTCCGCCTGTATGTGGAGGGTGACCGTGCCGCCACTTCGACCCTGTCCCTTGCCGAGCTCAAAGAGAAGTACCTCAGGGAGAGATGGCCTTCGTTTGAAGATGACTTGCAGTTCATGTCTGCGCGGACATTTGTTGCCCCAGTTGACCGTTCGATAGCCCTCCTTGCTGGCGAGCTGAACCACAGGCGGAAGAAGACCGTCAAAGATTGGGGGATGGCTGATTCCGTCATTTTGGCGACTGCCAGAAGTGCGTCGGCGAAGGTCGTGACCGGGGATCGCCACTTCGAGGGCTTGCCGGAGGCAATCATCGTCTGACCCCGTCCAGTGCGTGGAAACTTCGACACTTCGGCAGGTCAAGGGTGCGAGTCCCGGCGACCCAATTTGTTCTCAAATGCACCGGGCAGGTTCGAACCCACGGCGTAACGAACCCGGTGAATTACGATACCGATTCCAACTGCGATTTTGCACCGATTCCCGTTGGGCCCGTAAAACTCAATATGAACTCTGTTTGACCGAAGAAGCCAGAATCAAGCTGTTAGCCAGTCTGGAGGGCCCGGGCGGAGATCCCAGCGGTCGCACCAGGGCAGCCTTAAATACAAGTCTGCGGTGTATGACACGTAATGAGCGAAGCGGTATCGGTGCGGCTGCCCGAGGATATAGCTAAGCGCTTGGATGAGTTGTCAAAATCGCTTGATCGCCCCAAGACCTACATCGTAACCAAAGCGTTGAGGGAGTACTTGGAGGAGTACGAAGACTACCTCATAGCGTTGCATCGGTTGAACGACAAGGACGACAGGGCAGTCTCCGAGAAAGAACTGGTCGAGCTTGGCCAGTAAGATTCTGTACAAAGCATCAGTCCGCCATGATCTGAAGAAGATTGACAAAGGGAACCAGGAGAGGATCTTTCATCAGATTAGAGAATCTCTAGCAGGCAGTCCAACGGGTGGTGAGCCTCTGCACGGTGAGTTTGCGGGGCTCTTCAAGCTGAGAGTTGGAGATTATCGGGTCATCTACGCGTTGGTTGGGGAGGATGTGCTTGTACTGCGAATCAGACACCGGAGCAGGGCCTATGGTTGAGCAGTCCGAGAGTTCGGGTCCGGTTCTAGCACGGTATACCGAGCGGGTCCCGTCGGGCCCGCGGACTTGAACCCGTTCGGGTTCGATTCCCAGTCCGTGTCCATTCGATTGCTCTTGTCTAACGAACGATTGCCGGGAGGAGCTCGGACTCTCCGTTGGGCCTGAACCCGCTCGGGTCGGTGTCCCGTCGGGCCCGCAAATGGTTAGCCCAACAGCTCTACGAAGGCATCTTTTGTCAGCCCAGCCTGTTCGATGATGCTGAGTAGCGTTCCCGGCTTGATTCCATCGTGCCTGGGTACTATCACTCTCCGCTTGCCGTCGGACGATGATAGAGCAATGTGACTTCCACTCTGTCTGACTACAAAGAATCCCTTCCTCGAAAGAACCTTCAGCACATCCCGCCATGAAGCGACCGGGAGTCTCTTGTCAGACAGTCACTTCAACAACTTCTTTCTTTCCAGCTACTCTGTCAAGCTCCTCGACTAACTTGAGCTCCTCCGGAAAGGATTCCAGGTATAGGCCGATGGCTTCCTTGATGTTGGCAAGCGCCTCCGCGCGTGTTTCTCCTTGGCTTATTGCGGCGGGTACTTCGACACACCTCACCGAATAACCTCGCACATCTTCCTTTCGAAGCACCACGGTGAACTTCCGTCCTTTCACGACCGCTCTCTTCAAGCTAGGAAAACCGCGGCTGGACGAGTATAAGGGTTCTGTGGGAGGTCGGAGCTTCTTGGGGACCAGGCACCGGTGAAAGTGTTCCGTGCCGTTTCGATACCAATCCTAACTGCGAATTTGCACCGATTCCCGTCGGGCCCGCACTCACCCGAGATCGGTCCTCGGCACGGCCCTTGACCGAATCAGAGAGGCCAGGAGTTTGGGCAGGAAACAATGATGGCTCACCGGGCAGTTTCGGAGTCTAATAGCGGTCAAGAGTCGAACGCGGATAGTGGGATTTAATTATCTCGGGTTGATGCTTTTGTGACGATGGCGACGACCCTTGAGAAGGAATTGAGGCTGATCCGCGAGCGCCTCGACTCCATCGAAGACGCCCTGGGAGAGGAGATGTCCGACGATGACAAAAAAGCCAGGGTTGAAGCGCTCAAGGAGCACAGGGAGGGCAGGACCGTCCCCTTCGCCAGGAAACACAATCATTGAAGGTCTACCTGTCCGCGAGAGCTAGGAAGAGCCTCGATAACACACCCCCGGAAGTCAAGACCAGGCTTGAATCAGCCATCTCTGAACTATTTCAGACGCCTTACCCGGCTGCCTGCAAGAAGCTCAAGGGCGCGCCAGACTCTTACCGGCTGAGAGTCGGAGACTATCGCATCCTATATTCGATTCTATCCCGCGAAGAGATAGTCGTATTCAAGATCGCCCCAAGGGGCTCTGCCTACGATTAGCATAGGGAATCGACGACAAGGAGAGGCTGGCAGAACTGGATTTGTTGCTGACGGGTTCGAAACCTTCAGGGCAGGAACCCGCTCGTTTCGATACCGCTCCTCGCTGCGAAACTGCACCGATTCCCGTCGGGCCCCACTCACAAGTCCCCGAAGAGTTTTATTGGGTCAGACCTTGCTTGAGACTTTTACGGTCCTCATCGACCGCAAGGCGATAGGAGGAAGTCGGGTCGATTAAGGACCCACAGGCAACCGATGCCTTTACAGCACCAAGTGACCGTAGTCACGACGTTGAAAAGCACAGCCAAGTTAGGCTCTGTGAAGCTCGGTTCGGGCTTTCCGGTTCGGATAATGGCAGTAATCAACGTGAGTCCAGAGTCATTCTACGGAGGTTCCGTGGCGAACACTCCTGAAGAGATTTCAACGATGGCCTCGAAAGTCTCAGCAGAAGGGGCGGACATAATAGATATCGGCGCAACGTCAACGGCCCCGTACCTGAAGAATGAAATCTCCCAAGAGGTGGAGTTAACTCGTATAAGGACTGCGCTGCGAACGATTATGGAAATAGGCCACGTTACGGTATCGGTCGACACATTTCGGGCATCCGTTGCCGACGTTGCTCTCAAGAACGGTGCTTCAATAATTAACGATGTGTCAGGTCTGAAAAACGATGCCGGAATGGCACGCGTGATCAAGGACTACGGCGTTTCGCTCTTGGCGATGGCGCATTCTTCAAGAATCTCGAAAATGGCGCCAATCGCACACGTTCGCCAAGCGTTAAGCGAGACGATGCGAATAGCAGAGAGGGCAGGCATAGACGAACAGTCTATAGTGCTGGATCCAGGCATAGGCTTCTTCAGAGAGGAGGGAGCTGGGAGAGCATACTCTCCCCAGAAGCTAATGCCCTGGTATGAATGGGACTGCCACGTCATAGCAAATCTTCGTAAGCTGGAAACGCTTCGCAGGCCACTGTGCGTGGGCTTATCGCGGAAGTCGTTCCTGGGAAAGATTCTGAATCTTGAGAATCCCGAGGAAAGGCTGCCGGCATCACTGGCCGCCACCGCAGTTACGGTGATGAATGGCGTCCATATGGTGAGGACTCACGACGTGAGAGAGACGGTACAAGCCGTCAGAGTCGTTGAAGCAATGACTAGGAGATGAGGCCAGCGAGCAGGCCCGGTCTCTTGATAACCTGCTCCCCACCAAGCTTCAGATTGCCAAGCAGTTCGGACGTCCTTCTCCCAAGAACAGGATGGACCAGGTCTGGTCTTATCTCGTTCAAGGGCACCAGCACGAATGGCCTCTCCGCGATTTTGGGGTGCGGTATCTCAAGCCCAGGTTCAGACACAACCTCGTTGCCATAGAACAGAATATCTAGGTCGATAACCCGTGGACCATATCTCACAGTGCGCTTCCTTCCCAATTGCATCTCCATGGCCTGCAACCCCTGGAGTAGCGCTCGCGGCCTCAATTCGGTCTCGGCGGCTACCACGCAATTGAGAAACCAATCTTGATCTTCGTAGTACATCGGCCCCGTTTCGTAAACGGATGACGCCTTGACCAGGCTCATCTTCCGACCGATCATCCCGATCGCTCTCCGGAGATTGCCCGCCCTGTCCCCTAGATTGGTACCGAGCGCTATGATCGATTCGACCATGGCTAACTATCTGCTCCTCTCGACCTCGATGCCAATTGAGGGTTCGCTCGAGTACTTTACCTTGCGCACCTGTACGGTCACCTTCTCCACACCAGCGTCTTTCAGTAAAAGAGCAGCGATTCCTTCTGCGAGGCTCTCCAGGAGCTTAAATTCCCTGCCCGCCACAAACTGCGATATTCGCTCCGCCGCATCCCTGTAATCTATTGTGTCGTCTAGATTGTCGCTTGCACCTGCTCGCCCAAGCCCAACGGTCAGACTGATGTTTGCCAGAATTTCCTGCAACGCGCTCCTTTCCTCGTCTGTGGTGCCTACCCTGCACTTGAGTCGCAGGTTGTCGATGAAAATTCTGTCGACCACGCACACAACCGCTCTCTTTACGCCGCCAAAAGGGTCAGTGCAGCGGAAACTGCTCCGATTTTGGAAGTCAATTCGTCATCGGACCCGCAGATGATAACTGCGTCCCCATCCCTGGAGTCGAGTTCATCCCTTAGTCTTCTCCATGCGCAACTGGGGAAGTCGTTCTCACAGTCCTTGAACCGACGGGGGTCTGAAACTTGGTTCTCTTGATAACATAGGTGGTGGCACCGGCGGCTCCTGCCCTTATTGCTGCATCGCGTTGCTCGATTCCACACAAGCGTCGGGCCAACACGTATGGGACCAGGATAGAAAGAAAAGACGGCGCCCAGACTCGTCGGTACGCCCATTACGGCTAACTTTGATGTCCTCAATTTTTGCTGGCTAATCTGCGCAACACTTTCGTCATACTATAAAACGCTACATAAGTGATTTGTGGGACACATGCGATTATGTTTTCTCGAACAAGGTTAGAGACTGTGTGAAAATTCGATTTGGGAGATGCTTGATGCCTACAATCGGCCTTAACGATGTGGCAGAGTCGTTCTGCTCATGAGCCTTGTTGCCTAGGTCTTCTCTTTCACTCGTGTTCCTCACGCCTTGACCAAGGCCAGTAACGTCCTCGTACCGAGTATGTCCAGAGCTCTCCTCATGTCGTAGGCCGAGACGGTGAAGCCCATCTCCCCGCTGCCCTTGCTGCCCCGGCTGTCTAGATGACCTGGCTTCGCGTCCCTCCAAAGTGCCCCTCATCGATAGCGCGAGGTCTGAAAAACGTTCGGGGGTACAGACCTGCGCCCGCTCGGGCGCACCTCCTCAACGCAGGAGCTCCCATTGGATGAACTGCTGGATGATTTCAGCTACGAAGAGGGCGACTATGATTATCTCCAACAAGATCTCTCTCCTGTGAGACATCTGCTCCGAGACCAGCGAATAGATGTCCTCCAATATGTCGAGCTTCCCCGAAAGCGACGCGTCCCAGTCCTTCAGCCGGAGCTTTTCGGCAATGCTGCTGTAGACCCGCGCAATGTACCACTCGCCTATGAATTTCGTGTAGTTCTTAGTGGCCTCCACAATGCTGTCAATCTCTATGCGCTGCTCCGCGACCTTCCTTGCGACCGTCCCAGAGCTTCCGAACAGCGTCCTCCTGGAGGAGCGCCTGGTCAAGTCCAGTGATGCCTTCTCTACGAGTTCGTCAAGCAGCCTGTCATAGTATCGCATCTCCAGAAGCTGGAGGTTGGCTAGCTCTATCACAAGCAGGTTGGCTCCGAAGTCGCAGGACGGGTCTACCACCAGCGCAGCGCTCCAGTCGATGAACACCGCGTCGTCGGCGTAGTACGATGTCCTGGACTTCAAGGTACTCGCAATCTGCGACTGCGACATCTGAGTGCTGCTGGTGTCTCCTGTCAATATCTTTGCGAGCATCTCGTCAGCGGTCCCGTCCAGGGGCGCGGAATCCACGCAGAAGGTGGTGTACTCCTCTGGCTCGGTGGTCATTCTCAGATTGGTCACGTATGGGCCGATGTCGCTCAACACCTTCTTCACCGTCGACAGAGCAAGTTCCTTCACTTGGAATGTTCTGCCGCTCAACACGAGGGTCGGGCTGCTGTATTTCGTGAGATTCTCCAGGGATTCTCCGTCCAGAGGAACCGAGACAGTAACTGATATGGCACCCACCTCGTAGGACTTGGCCGCCACTGCGACTTTGACCATGTCCTGACGAATCCCTTGGACTTCGGCGACCTCAGAATCGGCAGTGATCAAAAGAGGCGAGGGATTGACGGCGATGTAGTTGGGCATCAGCTTTGTGTACTCGAAGCCCACAGGCTTGGTCAGCTTTGCCACGCGTTCGATCTGGGCGATGTCGATTTCGCTCCCAACATCGTAGATGTACAGGTAGTTGACGCTCCCCTTTGCTATCAAGGGGCAATCCCGGCCGGATGGGGACTACTATGCCTGCCGCTCAGCATGCTTGTAGCTATATAAATGAAACATGCCCTATCTACCCAGTTCCGTAAGGCTGCTTATTACAAAGTTGTTATCATAGATTGATATACATCGATATGTAGACGCGAGACGTGAGCGAGCAGAACTCTTCAATCCGGCGGCTTATCCAGCTCAACATCTGCCAACCCTCTGACATAAGCGAGGCCAAGGCCGAAGCGGAGAGGCTGGCAGCCCCGGAGTTCGTCGCGAAGCTCCGCCAGGCAGAGAGGCTGTTCGGAGCAGTCGGGGACGCCAACAGGATGAAGATCCTGCTGCTCCTGTCGAAGAAAGAAAAGTGCGTCTGCGAGCTGGAGTCCGCCCTCGGCATGCCCCAGCCGACAGTGTCGCACCATCTGGGGGTGTTAGAACAGGCAAACCTCGTCAAGAGGAGCAAGAGGGGAAGGTGGGCCTTCTACGCGCTAACCGACTCCCCTGTCCTGGACCTCCTCCGGCGCCTCACCTAAGGGGGATGCGGGTCTTGAGCGACAGACTGAGAGGTCGCCTATCGTTCCTTAACCGGTTCCTGACCCTGTGGATATTCCTCGCCATGGCCGCAGGCGTCGGCGCAGGCTACGCCTTCCCAGGCCTCTCCAGCGAGTTGAACTCCCTCAGCGTCGGTTCGACCTCGATCCCCATAGCCCTGGGTCTGATCTGGATGATGTACCCTCCCCTGGCCCGCGTCAGGTACGAGGACCTCGGGAAGATAGTGGGCGAGAGAGGCTCCAGGACCATGCTCTCCGCCTCGCTGGTGTTGAACTGGGTGATAGGCCCGCTCCTCATGTTCGCGCTGGCGTGGGTGTTCCTCGCCGGATATCCAGACCTCAGGAACGGGCTGATACTGATCGGAGTCGCCAGGTGCATAGCCATGGTGATCGTCTGGAACGGCCTGGCCGACGGTGACAGCGAGTGGGCGGCGATCCTGGTGGCCTTCAACTCAGTCTTCCAGGTGCTCTTCTATAGCGTCCTCGCCTACTTCTACATCACCATAGCGAGCGGATGGATCGCGGGGCAGGCCACGGTGGTGAACATCTCGCTTCTCGCCGTGGCGCAGTCTGTCGGGATCTACCTCGGCATCCCGTTCTTCGGCGGGGTCGCAACGCGCGCCTACTTCCTGAGGCGCAAAGGGCGGGAGTGGTACGAGAAGACGTTGGTCCCCAAACTCGCTCCGACATCCCTCCTGGCCCTTCTCTTCACAATCCTGGTCATGTTCTCGCTCAAGGGCTCGGCCATCGTCGTCATCCCCTTCGACGTCCTGCTGGTCGCGGTCCCACTGCTGATCTACTTCGTCGTCATGTTCTTCGCCGCGTTCTTCCTGGGGGTGTACTCGAAGCTGGATTATCCGCGGACCACCACCCTAGCGTTCACCGCGGCCAGCAACAATTTCGAGCTCGCGATAGCGGTCGCCGTTTCCGTGTTCGGCCTCGCCTCGCAGGAGGCGTTCGCCACGGTCATCGGGCCGCTCATCGAGGTCCCCGTGATGATAGGCCTCGTCAACGTCGCTTACTGGCTCCGGAAGAGATACTTCGTCAGCGCGCCGGCTCGCAATGAGACGAGTAACCTCTTGGTCGGCAGGCCGCCCCCAGAAAAGGCAGGGCCGGGGGTCCGCTAGATGGAGACCGTGGCGGGGCGCGGTTCCGGGACACGGTATCTCTTCGTCTGCGTCGAGAACGCGGGGAGGAGCCAGATGGCTGAAGCGTTCGCCCGCCGCGCCGGGCTCGTGGCTGAGAGCGCCGGGACCGTGCCAGCCAGGTCGGTGAACAAGACCGTGGCTGACGCCATGTCCGAACTGGGGCTGGACCTTTCCGACAGCAAGCCGAAGATGCTCTCCATGGACATGATCGACCGAGCAGACGTCGTCATCACAATGGGGTGCTCGGTCGAGAAGGTCTGCCCGAGGCCCATGCTGAGCAGGATGCAGAAGAAGGTGGTCGACTGGGGGCTCGACGACCCAAAGGGGATGCCGCTCCCCGAAGTAAGGAGGATCAGGGACGAGATCGAAAGAAGGGTCGGGGAACTCGTCCGGTCCAAATCATAGCGCCTCCCTGCCTTATGCTCAGCGCCGCTTCGCTCTCTCCAGTCGCGGCGCGAGTTCCGCCTTCATGGTCGCAATCTCGCTGCCTGCGATCTCGAATTCTAACCGCCTCCCCGACGGGCGGAGCCTCCTTCCTGCAGCCTCCAAGAGGTCGGTAGCCGTCGCCGTAAGAGGGGTCCATGCAAGTTTGACCGTCGCGCTGGCTGCCTTCCCAGACGTCTCGTAGAGGCGCAGGACGACGTCGTCGGAGCCTTCTGCCTTCTTGAAGACGGTCAAGATTACGTTGCCTGGATCGGCAGAGACGAAGGACATCTCCTTCGGCAGCCTCCCGCCGTGGCCTGGTTCCAGCACGGGCGTCAGAGGATAGTTGAACTCGTAGGCCTTCCTGGCTACGGCGGCCCTGTTGAAGTCCGAGGCGTGAGGATAGAGAGCGTAGGCAGCCTCGTGGCTCCCCTGGTCAGTCACCTGACCCTCGGACCCCTCGACCGGCGGGAGACCGAAGCCAGCCCGGAGCCTGAACGGGTACTCGGCGCTCCTGAGGAGGGTAATCCGCATGACGTCGTTCGCGACGTCGAAGCCATACTTGCAGTCGTTCAGGAGGCCCACTCCATAGGTCCCGTCTTCCGAAGGGTGGTCTATCCACTTCTGGCCGGGCGCCTCGTACTTCGACCTCTCCGCGAGAGTGGCGCCGGGAGAGACCGGATTCCTCCGCGTGATGTGGCCGTATGGGATTTCATACGTCGTGAAGTCGCCGTGGACGTCCAGCGGGAACGCCACCTTCGCTAGCCTATGCTCCGCATGCCAGTCCGCTACGAGCTCGAATTCGACCAGGGGCGAGCCCGCATAGAGGGAGATTTCCTGGACGAACCACGAATCCTCCCGACCCTCCTGGACGTACCTGTACCGTGACCTGACGCGCGCCCTGACCGGACCGCTCTCGACCAGATCCACCTTCACCGGCGAGCGCAGCTCGACGGACTTCACCCCGCCTTCCTGTTGGTAGATGAAGACCTCCCAGGCGTCGAAGATCGCCGCATCAGTCCGCGAGTTGACGCAGGACCTCCCCTTGACGGGATAGTCCTCGAAGATCTGGACCACGCCTCCCGAGTCTTTCAGGACCTCCCTGTGTGCAGCCTTGTCATGGATGCGACTGACCAGGCCTGTCGTCCTGTCTATCGTTACGAATAGGAACTTGTTCTCAAGCCTAATCTCATCTCTGCTCCCCTTGACTGAAAGGGATGTCCTCCTTTGCTTCCTACCTCGCTCCCGCACTATCCTGTATTCCTTGTACCCGATTGGGGGGACGTCGTCGGCTCTGAATATGCGCCTCCCGGGTCCGGCCTTCTGAGACGCGATTACCTCGCCCTTCGCACCCATCACCGCGCCTCCGTCCCCAAGCACGGACTCCGGAACCTCGACTATGCCGCCCCTGCTCCACGACAGCGGATTGAACACGAGGATAGACCGCCCCGCCCCTCTCGTGTCGGCCTCGCCGGCTATGGCCCTCAGCGACCCTGAGACAACGCGGTCAGCGATGGAGAATATCCGGTCGAAGTCCTTCTGAGAGTCAACATAGACTTCCGGGACGGAGGAGCCGGGGAGGACGTCATGGAACTGGTTCAGGAGGAGCTTCTCCCAGGCCTCTTTGAGCTCGTCGGCTGGGTATGCACGGCCGAACAGGTGCGCCAGCGTCGCGAACTTCTCGGCGACCTCCAGGGCGCACTCCGCCTTCCTGTTGTTCCGTTTTGTCCTGGCTTGAGTGGTGTATGTCCCCCTGTGGAATTGGAAGTAGAGCTCGTCGGCGACCTCGGGGAGCCTGTCTCCGGCCACCTCCTTCAGGTAGTCCATCGCGGTGGTGAAAGCCCCCATGACCGGTCCCTCCCCGCGGACGAGCTTCATCGCCCTCCGCGCCATCTCGTCGCTCACCCCGCCACCGTGGTCGCCTTCGCCGAAGAGGACCAGGAGGTCGTCGATTCGGTGGCGAGCCTTCAGGCGCTTCAGTTGCTCGAGCATCCTCTCATCCTCCACCTTCTCGTCGTAGGCCCCGACCATCTCGTGGGCCAGTATCGAAGAGCCGTCGGGGGAGGTCCATCGAAAGAAGTAGTGGGGGAATGCTATGGTGTCATTCCAGTTCAGCTTCTGCGTGAGGAAGAACTCCATCCCTGACTTGCGCATTATCTGGGGGAGCGTCCAGGGGAACCCGAAGGAGTCCGGGTACCAGGCCACCTTCACGTCGACCCCGAACTTCTCCTTGAAGTACATTTTGCCTAGGAGGTACTGGCGCACCAGGGACTCTCCCGACGGCATGTTGCCGTCCGACTCGACCCAGGTCCCGCCGACGATCTCCCATGTCCCCTCCCTTACCCTCTTCCTCACCCTCTCGAAGGCCTCGGGACGCTCCTCCTCCAGCCACTTGTAGTACTGGGCGCTGCTTTGGCAGAACGTCAAGGAGTACTTCTCCATCAGCCCCAGGACGCTCTCACACCCGTCGCCCAGGGCCCTCTTCGTTTCATCGAACGACCAGAGCCAGGCCGCGTCCAAGTGGCTGTGCCCCAGGAGATGGACCTTCCCTGGCAGCTTCTTCTGGCTCGCCAACCCTCCCTCCGCGCGCTCTGTGCGCCGGCGGAGCCAGATAAACGGACCTGTGGCCGAGCCCTGCGCCTGGCACCCTTGCCCCCAGCCTACGCGCTCCGGCGGCTCATGTGGCCGGTCGTAGGTTAATGAAGGGGCGCTGCTCCGAGCGCGCCATGTACGCCTGCAGGGACCACCTGGAGTGTCCGCAGAGCAGGGGCTTCGACGAGCACTACCACTCGTTCGAGAAGTGCAGCGCCTGCGGAAAGATGACCACCTGCGCCGAGTGCCTCTGTGGCTTCGGCCGCCAGTGACGATAGAGCCTGGCGAGCTTGCTCCGCCGGGACTGGGTCGTCAGGGCACTGGCCTCCGCGTCCGCAGAACCCTTATCACCTCAGGTCAGCATGCTGTTCTCATGAGCAACGGACAGCCCGAAGTGATCCTTGCCCAGGAGCAGGGAACCGAGATGCGGACCGGGGGCGTTTCGAAGGGGTTGGAGGCTGAGTTCGGGGGAGGTGTGAAGGAAGGCACGCTAGTCCTCACCAACAGGCGGCTGATATTCGTGTGCACCGACGACAAGGGCGAGGAGCTCCCCGTGGGGTACTTCGCCGAGCACCTCCTCCTCTACTCCGAGGTGGAGGGTCTGGGTGATATCCCCAACAAGGCTCCGAACGTGTTCATCCCGCTTGACTCGGCCTCGGTGAAGGGTCACAAGGGGGGGCTCGGGCGGCCGAGCCTTCGGGTCTCGTGGAGGGACGAGGGTGGAGCGCACGACGTCGTGTTCACCGAGACGCTCACCGGAAGGAGAAGGACGGATCTGAGCGACTGGGCCTCTGCCATCGAGGGGATGAGGAGCGGGACCAGGGTCCTGGTGTCTCTGCCTCCACCCCCTTCAGCCGCCACGCTCGAGGGCAAGGTGATGCACGTGCTGGCGGACATGCAGGAGAAGGGGACGCTGGAGATTGAGGAGTCTGTGGAGGACGAGTACAAGGTCGATCTGGACCCAGACCAAGTCCAGGCGGCCTGCGACCGCCTTTCCGCGCAGAAGCTCTTGGTCCGCCTGCCGGACCCGAGCGGGGACGTCTTCTACAGGAGGGCGTCGCCCCTGGGGGAAGACAGCTTCTCCAGCTGACGCGCCCTTCCAGCGCCGCGCTCTCAGTCCCTGGCTAAACTCCAAGTTCCAGGGCTCCTGCAGCGGGTGCCCTCAGGACCTGGCGTGTCTTCGGCCTCCGCGGGGCGCCTCCTGCTTCTGGGTTTGCCCCTTCAAGGGGGTTGAAGGAGAGATGCCCGGGGCTTCAACCGTGTTGCAATAAGTAACTCAGAGATTAACCAGGTGCCCTCATGCAGAAGCTTTCGGTGGTGTCCATGGCGGCCCTCCTGGCCATCGCCTGCTTCCTGGCGCTCAGCATCTTCGTCCACCCGAATAGCGCCGCGCCAGCACAGAGTCCGTCCGGATCCAGCCCGGGTGTCACAAACACGAGCGGCTCGACCGGTGGCCTCCTGACCCAGCCACCTCCCACCCAGAGCGGCGGGGGCGACGGCGGCGGCGGGGGCGACAGCTAGGCCTGGGGCTCGCGTTGAACGGGCCCCTGATACTAGGTGAAGCCTTCGGATTCTCTGCCTTAGGGTTCACGGGCGCCTCCGCGATGATAATGGCCTTCAGGGCCAAGCTAGTCAGGACGGTGGGAGGGGCTGACAGGCTCAGGTCCATACACGTGGCGGTCTCCCTGCTGGCAGCCCTATCAATCGCCGGTCATGTGTATGTCCTCTTCCTCCCTCCCGACGCGGTGCCGGTGGACCTGGGTTACGCGGCCGTGGCCCTGGGCCTGGCCCTCTGGATGACCGGGGTCGGATTCCTCGAGAGGAACAGGGACTCCTTCTTCCTCCACGGGGGCTTGGCCGTCGCCCTCGTCTGCCTGGTCACAGCCCACGCAGCGGCGTCTGGGACCGACTTCCCCCTTCTGGCGTCCCTGGCTGCCCTGGGATCGGCATCTGTGGCCGCGTTGGCCAACGCCGCTTATCATGCCAGGAAGCTACTCGGAGCCCCGAGGAGAAAGTGAATGGACAGGAGGGAATTCTTCCGCAGGGCCGCCTTGGTAGCAGTCTTCGGGGCCGTCAGTGCGGTCTCCCTCTTTGAGGCGCTGGCCAAGCTAGGCCAGTCTCAGCCTGTCTCAGTCATCACGTCCGGGGGCCAGGCCCAGGCCACGCAGGCCCCCGCGGGGATGCTCTACGTGGCACCCCTGTCGGGACTGGCAGGGAAGACCTTCGCTTACTTCAATCACCCAACCAAGGGACTTTGCATACTGGTCGACTATGCCGGCCAGTGGAGGGCCTTCAGCGCCGTCTGCACCCACGCCGGATGCACGGTTCAGTTCACTGTGTCCGAGATCTTCTGCCCTTGCCACTCGGGCTCGTTCAGCCCGGTGAACGGGAGCGTTCTCGGGGGTCCGCCGCCGACTCCGCTCCCCGAACTGGCAGTGCAGATCCAGGGCGGAGACGTCTACGTGGCCCAGTAAAACGGTCTCTCAGGCGCCTCTAGAACAGAAGAGATCAAGTACAGAGTCGCCACAAAAAACGGAGGAGTGACCCGTGGTGAACCCACGAGCCACTTAGTCTTCTGACGTGTGAAGTACGCTGCAGCTTGTTGGAGCGACTGGAAGGGCGCACGACAGCTGTGCGTCGGCTCCCTGGGACGCGATGACATGGACCGCGTAGACCTGGCCGGAGAGGACGGACGGCACTAGGACGGCTCCAGACTGGCCGAGCGAGATCTTGCCGACGAAGGTCAGGACCACACACTGGCCGGCCGAGAGTGTCAGGCCGTGGGGCCCGTTCTCGCCGGAGTCGCCGGAGACCAGTTGCATCTTCAGCGCGACGCACCCGGTGCCGGATACTGTGGAGTTGACGGGGACGAAAACCAGCTGGTCCGGCCTCTCGAACTCACAGCCATTCCCTTGGCGGCTGTCGCGGCTCTGGCTGACTGAATTGGCGTTGCCGTTCGAGCTATGGCTCTGGGTGGTGGTGCTTTGAGTGGTGGAATTCGAGGAATCTGAGCTCCCTCCATCTTGGGAGGGGCCGCTGTTGGAGTTTCCGTTGTTCTGCGTGCAGGAGAGCCCGGTGGCCGTGAAGTTGCCCTGGACCCCGATCGCGCCGAGGACCACGGAAATGCTGCCGGTGTTGTTGACCTGGACTGAGATGGTGGTCACGTTCTGGTTGACAGACAGAGCGCTGAGCTTTGCGCTCAGGTTGCCCTGGGCGTGCTGGAGCTGGCTCTGGTCCTGCGAGTCGATGTGCTGCCTGAACCCTATCTGGTCTTCGTTGCCGTTCGAAGTCCCTGCCGCGATGATGCCCACCGAGGACGGGATCATCTGGTAGCCTGTGGAGGTGCTGACTATCACCGGGTTCAGCTGAAGCAATGCTACTCTGTTCCCGGAGAGGGGCGTTGGCCTGGCCAAGGTGACCGTCAAGGTGCTCCCGCCGGTGGCAAGGGTGACGGCGGAGGTGGTCCCATTGACATCGATCTCGATGCTGCTCACGTTGAGGGTGAACGAGTAGATGGTGGAGGCGTTGGGAAGCTTCGCCAGAGCGATGGTCTGCGAGATGTTCTGAAGGCTGAGCAGGTCGATGGTCGCCTTCCCGCCCTGGGGGGTCATCGACACTGTGGTGATGACCTGCTGGCCGCTCGACGCGGGCTTGCCTACCAGCAGGCCTATGGAGGTGTAGGTCAGGTTGAGGGAAGTCGTCCCCTTGGGGACGGTCGGCGGGTCGGTGAGCTGGATAGCCAACTGGGCGGAAGTGCCGCCCTGGGCTCCCGAAGCACCGGTGGTGGTTGGTGTGCCAAAGTTGACGCCCAGGTAGAGCGTCGATGAGACTATGATGACTGCTGCGACCGCAACGGCGGCCGCTGTGTACTTTATTGTTTGTTTTCTTACGGACATCGGGCTGCCCTACCTGGGGCGCCCGGATATTGCTAGGCCATTGAAGCCTAGCCAAGGGGACCCAGACGGCCTTTCAAGGGGCTTGAACGCCCGCTCCACGGTCCAAGGGGCTCACTTCCATGAAGCGAGCCGCCGCCACACCCTGGCCGTCTCATACCATGCCACAGCCACCAATGCGAGGGATGAGGCGATCAGCAGGGGGACGTAGGACGCCGAGCCGTAAGCCATGATCGAGAAGTAGCCTACCAGCAGGGTGAACAGGACAGAGACGAATAGGAGCTGGGGGACGACCACGGCACCCACCTTCACATACCCTTCAAGGATTTCCCCCGTAGCGTCCTTCGACGCCAGATACCTCCCATAGCTGTCCTGGGTGGCATATCCTCCGTCCATCAGGCGCCTGAGATGGTAGGATGCGAGGGACGCGGTGGAAAACCCCAGGCTGGACTGCACGTCTTTGAGCTCGCACGGGCCGTGCTGGAGGACGTACAGGTACACCCGCAGGGTGTTCCCCCTCACCTCCAGACCTGAACCGGACACCTGTTTGCTCAAACCTACGACGATTCCCCGACGCAGCTGCGATTTAACGTTGAAGCTTTGGGCGCGTCAAAGCGCTGGCTTTCGGCCATCCGCGGCTCCTCTTCGTCGTCTGAGAAGCCGACGGCCCGAGGCGGTTACGCGCCTCCCGGCGGGAGGGCGTCCTGGGGCCCGCTGGATCCCCGCAGTGCCGATGGGGGCGCGACAAACCGTCGCGCGGTGAGCACGAAGGCCACGCAGGCGACCGCGCCCCCGATCGAGAAGACCCCCTGGAGCCCAGCGACTGGTATCAGGGCCACCGCCACGACAGGCGAAAGTACCTCGGCCACCCCGGACGAAGCCTGGAAGGCATAGCTGACGTTGGTGACGTCCTCTGCATCGACGGACCTGAACGCGAGGAAGTTGGCGACTGGGAAGACCATCGCATGAGGCACGCTGAAGAGGAGCATCCCGGCGACGAAGACCGGCCAGGAGGGGGCGAGCCCGACGCAGAGCGCCGAGACCACTAGGAAACCGACTGAGGCCAGGAGCACCTTCCAGGGGTCCATGTTCCTCCCCATGGAGGAGTAGCGGGCGGCCGCCGACACCAGGAACACCAGGGTGAAGAGGAGGAACGCTTCCCCAGGCGAGAAGCCGAACCTTGCTTCGGCGTATACTCCGCCGTAGGACAGGAAGACTGGGAGGAGGAGCGAGTACAGCAGGTTCACTGCGAGGGCGCGTCTGACGCTTGGCTTCGCCAGGGCTCTGGCCCAGCCGACCACCGAGGGGACCGGCGGTCTCGGGCGACCCGCTAGGCCGCCCCTCCCTGCCAAGGCCCCGACGGCTCCCAGGGCTGAGACGACGGCCAGTGCTTCAAAGACCCCCGAGAAGCCATAGACGCCATGCACTCCGTAGGCCACCAGCGGGCCGAGGACCAGCCCCGCCCCCAGAGCCGTGGAGTACACCCCGAGGCCGGTGAATGGCCGCTCAGGGGCCGAGTCCAGGTGCATGACCGCAGAGAGAAACGGCTGCGGGAGCCCCATCCCTACGCCAGACGCCAGGACCCCGAGTAGGAGGGGGATACTGGGAACCCTCGCCCCCAGTGTGAGCATCGACGCGCCCAGGATGGCGAATCCCGCCGTCGATGAGGCTGACTGGTTTCTTATTGCAAGAGTGGCCGCGGCGGCCCCGACCCCGTTCCCGAGCCACAGGACGACCACGAACACGCCCGCCTCAGAAGGGCTCGCGCCCAGGGAGATGGCGTACAGCGGGACAAGTATCGCCAGGGACGATGTCAGGAGCCGCAGGACAAGAGCGATGACGAACCCTGGCCGCATGTAGCTCTGGCTCGGGGCGGTCAACGGGCCCTGCACTCACTCCCCGAGGCGGTACACCTCTCTGAGCGCCCGGCCGACCTTCTCCGGGGAGAAGAGCGACCCCGCCCGCGCCTTCGCGTTCCTTCCCATCCTCAGCCGCGCCTCGGAGTCGTCTGCCAGCCTCTGCATGTTGTCTCTCAGACCCTCTTCGTCCCCTACCTCGGAGAGGAGCCCTGAGACGCCGTCCTGGACCACCTCGGCGATAGCGGGTATCCTGGTAGCCACGACAGGGATCCCTCTCCTCATGGCGTCTACTACGGCCAGGGCGAACGCGTCCGCCCTCGTGGGGAGCACGAAGACGTCCGTGACCGGCCAGACCTCGCTCTGCAGGGTGCCTCCGGGGAGGCTGTCGGACTGGCCGACCCGCGGGTCAGACCTGACGATCCCTCTCGACTCGGCCGTCCCGAGGGGGCCGACGAACACCAGCCTGCACCCGGAGCCTCCTTTCAGAGACCTGAACGCGCGGAGGGTGGCGTCTCCTCCCTTCCTCCGGAACTCCCTCCCGATGTAGAGGAAGTTGCACCCCCGGTGCTCCCTACCAGAGTCGAGGGCCTCGAAGGGGGGAGGGATCACAAAGACCTTCGAGGGGTCGACTCCGTCCTCGGCAAAGCCCCGCTTCGCCCACTCGGACCATGTAACCGCCCCGGCGCACCACCTCGAGTTCAGGTACGACGAGAACCCCTCGTTGGCCAGGCGCCTGACCGTCCCTCCGATGTTGTTGTACCCCAGCATGAACTGGCCGAATGACTGGTCGCTTTCGTGGACCCAGCGGCGGTCGAATTTCCTGACATCCCAGAAGAACGAATGTACGACGGCCGCCCCCTTCTGGTCTATGGGGATGATATGCTCGAGCGCGAAGCGCGCCGCCACCAGGGCGACGTTCGCGGGGTTGAACTCGTAGCTGGCGGCCCGCTTCGGGTATCTCAGCCGGTCGGTCGCCAGCTTGTACCTCACCCCCGGGGGCGGGTTCAGGAGCCTTCTCAGCGCCCCCGTCCTCGGCCCGCCAGTGAGGGGGTCTGTGGGGGCAACAACGAGGCAGTTCAAGTCGCGGGCCGGACCTCTCGGCCGCTCCCCGGCGGCCCTCTGGGGTGTCCTCTCCAAGCGCCTACGATGGGACCTTGGCGGCCTGGTCTTTAGCCAGTTCTATCAGCTCCATGGATGCGGGCCAGCCCGTGAGGTCCCTGGGCAGCTGGAAACCGTCCGAGGTGACCTTCTTTCGCCCGCCCCAGGCCACCGAAGGAGCAAGCAAGGTCTTCATCTTCATTGCCCGCGGCTTGTACTTCACCACCACTTGGAACATCTCCCTGATGACGTCGTCGATTTGCTTGGTCCTCGAGAATCCCAACGACGGGAGGACCTTGTGCTGCACCTTGTAGTAGTGCGCCTCGCTCTCGACCCGGGGGTTCCTGACCTTCTCGAAGCCGACTCTGTAGCCGAACTCTTCGGCGATGGCCTTCACCTTCTCCGCCAGCTGCACCGTGTCGAAGGTCTCGTCTATCTGGTTGACGACCCTGTAGTCGCCCTCGGCCGGAGGGTTGTCGAGCAGCAGCGACAGGCACTTTATGCTGTCGTAAAGCGACAGGTATCCTCTGGTCTGCCTCCCCTTGCCGTAGATGAGGAGGCTGTTGTAGACAACGGCCTGGGCCACGTACTTGTTGATGACCGTCCCCCAGACAGAGTCCAGGTCGAACCGCGTGGCAAGCGACTCGTCGACGATCTCACCTGTCTGGCTCCCGTAGACCACCCCCTGCATCACGTCGGTCGCCCTGAGGCCGTGTATCTTGTTGGCCAGCATCACGTTGAACGTGTCGAACACCTTGCTCAGGTGGTACCAGCTCCCCGCGGCCCTGGGGAACATCGCCCTGTGCCTTCGCCCGTTCCTCCGGATCTCCACCGGGCCCTCAGTGATCTCGATGTTCGGCGTCCCGTACTCCCCCATGGTGTTTCCACTGAAGGCTGACTTTCCTCTTCGCCTTACCAGTATCACTCCGGTGGGAACAGTGCAGCAGTAGACGAGGCCGTTGTAAGGCTCCCAGGCTTGGCTTCGCCTGCGAGCCTTCGCGTTGGGGTGCCTCGAAATGCTGAGGTAATACTCGCTTGGCCCTTTGCGCCGATGTTCACAAATGGTGGCACCATAGCCCAGTTTGGTTGCTATCTCCTGGACATCCGAGAGCAGGCGCATCGACTTGCTGTAGTAATACATCGACCCTGTCTTCTTCCAGACATGACCGTCGCCTAGCATGAGGGCATCGAAGAGTATTCGGAGCTGCCTCTTGCTCACGTTCTTGAGCGCAACCGGGATATATTTCTTGGAGGAGTCCCCGAAACGAGAAAGATAGTTGGCAAGGTGGTTATCAGAGATTTCAAGATTGAGCATGACGGTCCCACGTCGCCGGTCTGTCTCTTCGGATTCTGTGGCGTTCAACCCCAGTCCATTGACAGCATCCCTTGCCGCATCGGCCTTCCAAGAGCCCTTCTCCTGATAGGTGTAGGTCGCCGTGGGTTCGCCGCCTCTGCGTCGTACGGTGCCCTCGGCTATGAACCAGCCAAAGAATCTCAACCAGTTGTCCATCCTGAACGCTTGGGACTGGGCCAGCCTGCTATGTCCATAGTAGCTCCTCACCTGCATGGCCGGGAGTTCAAAGACATCTACGTCGGGCTGCATCCAGACCCCTGACTTTGGCACCGAGAAGTTCTTTCCGAATACCTCTTCAGAGGTTCCTACACGAATGGGTCCCGCTCTGTTCCGATATTGTGCCCCCGTATACCTGTGAATCACCCGATGATTTGGTGTTATCAGGAAGTCGATGTTTTGGGTCTTGATTCTGAGCATCCGCCCGGAGTACTGGTAGGCAACGATATTCGAAGGCCTGTGGTATTGTATCTCTTCAGTCAGAGGATCAAGGCAACAGACCTCGTCGTCGTACTTCAGGTCGAAGAAGTGCTTCCAGCCATCCCTTGTCAGAACCTCTGTTTCTTCGTCGTAGCAACCCATCTTCAGGAGGTGGGCCTCCGGGACGTGTCTTGTCATCGAGAAGACTATGTTCAGGTTCGTGGCTACGTTGTTCAGCTCGGTGTAGAGCGCGTGCTCCTGGTCTATCATGCTGAACGGCGCGCTCCGCTGCTGGGCGAGGTGTACCACGCTCTGGGGCTGGTACTTCGAGATCACCCAGTCCACTTCCTTCGGATCCCTGGCGTCCGCCCGGACAAAAGTCAGGTTGTCCTTCCCCGAAGCGCGCTGATACGCCGCCACCCGCGAGGACGGGCTTCCAATGGGGACCAGAGAGTCCGACCCAACTGACTCCACCAGCCGCCGGGTCACCAGGTTGTCGACTATCACGACGTTCTTCTCGGTGCGCCATGCGAGGTGCAGGGAAAGGGGCCATCCGATGTAGCCGTCCCCGCCGAAGACTACGACAGAGTCCTTCAACGGCACGGCCCGCCTCGCAGGACTCTCAACTCGCGGAACCTCCTCGGAGGTGTATATATTCGCAGAGAACGTTGCGTATGAACGCAACGTTCAGACAGCAGGGACCGCCTCAGATGGACACGCCGAAAGCGGAAAGGAAGCTCTGGGCGCGCCTCACTTCGCTCACGAATTCCCTCCCCTTGCGGGTTATGGTGTAGTATCGGTTTCCACCGTTGTTCACCTCCGTGAGGAGGTCCCTCTTCTGGAGTTCGGCCAGGTGCTTCATGAGCCTGTCGTGAGGGAGGTTCGCCCTCTGGAGCAGCCTGGTCGTCTTCGCGTTGCCTTCTTCGTCGGCCGCGTTCAATATGTCGAGATAGATCCTTATGGTGCTCCTCTGCTTCTCAGACTGAGCCAATTCTCCCACTCCGGACCACGAACAGGAGGAGAAGGCAGAACCCTGCAAGGTTCGCCGTCCCGCCGAGGAGGTACAGGTCTCCCGAGGCCAGCAGGCTCCCCAGCAGCTCGCCAAGGTGGGAAAGCGCTATGAACGCGAAGCCCAGCAACACATAGAGCGACAGCCTGTTCTTCAGCTCCGAGTATGCCATGGCTCCCTGGAAGACGACGAATGAGACGAGCACGAGGATTACCAGTTCTCCGATGTCGAGGACCAGTGTGCCGAAGAGGAGCGGCGCCGCCTGCACGGCTAGGACCGCGGCACCCGTTCCCATCCCATCAGAGGATGCTCCTCTCTGGACCCGGATGGTATACCCGGTCCCGATAAGGAGGTATGCTGCGGACTGGAGGACTAGATAGACGCCCGTGGCACCGTAAACCAGGGCCTCCCTGTCCACGAACCTGCCGACGTTGAACTCGGCCAGGAGATATATCGAGCCCTGAACCAGGAGACCGACCCCGAGCAGCATGAACCCGACGCTGAGGAGCCTGAGGAAGCTCGAGCCCGTCACCCTCCTGTACCTGAACGCGTAGTAGCTGACAGCGAGGGCCACCACGCCGCTGAAGAGGCTCAGGATGGAGTTCTCGATGAAGTACGGGTGAATCACTTGCTAGGTTCCTCCTTTCGAAGGGGCAGACGTGTGGAATGACTGCAGGTGTGTGAGCCCTGTTTTCAAAGAGCGCCTTGCAGTAGTTTTGGCAGGAGGTGATATAGGTTTTCAATGGCCACGAATCTCCGCCCAGCTTCTGGTTGGCCGCAGCTGGGTGAAAGGGGGCCACCCGGGGCGGCGCGCCGGACAGTCGGGCAGGCAGGCGCCAAGGATAAGTCGTGCCAGGCAAGGGCCAGGGACCGGTTGGCCAGGTCAGCCTCCAAGGTCAAGGGCCTCTTCACGGCGCTTCTGACCCCATTCGACGACGAAGGGCGGGTGGACACGGACCGCTTGTCGAAGCTGGTCCGCTTCCAGCTGTCGAATGGGGCCGACGGGATCTTCCCCTGCGGGAGCACGGGGCTCGGTCCGATGCTCACGGTCGAGGAGAGGAAGTCGGTGGCCGAGGCGGTCATAGCCACAGCGCGCAAGAAGGTCCCGGTCGTGGTCCAGGTCGGGGCAGCAGACACCGCGTCAGCGGTCGAGTTGGCGAAGCACGCCGAAGACGCCGGGGCATACGCCGTGGCAAGTCTGACCCCCTACTACTACAGGCCCGGAGACCGGGCCGTGGCGAAGCACTTCGAGGCGCTCGCCCAGGCTGTGGATATGCCCGTCCTGGCCTACAACATACCTCAGTTGACCGGCAACAACCTCCAGGCGAAGACGGTCGCAGAGCTGGCAAAGAGAGGTATCATCTCGGGGCTCAAGGACTCTTCGCGGGACTTCCTGCACCTCCTGGAGCTGATGGACGCGGTCCCGGACCGCTTCCCTGTGATGAACGGGACCGAGGAGTATGGGCTCTTCGCGATCAACTCAGGCGCCTCCGGCCTGGTTTCGGGGGGAGCCTGCGCCCTCCCCGAGCTCCTCGCGTCGATGTTCTCGGCGGTGAGGAAGGGAGACCACGCCGCGGCCCTGGCCGCACAGAACCAGGTCCGGGCGTTCAAGGGACTGGTGAAACAGAATCAGATCTCGGCCTACTACGAAATACTCAGAGCGCGTGGGATGGACTGCGGGTCCCCGAGGAGACCGCTGCTCCCGCTGGATAAGGTCGAGGCGAAGAGGATTACCGACGGCCTGAGGGCCCTGGGCCTCCTCTAAGAGAGGGCCGCAATCTCCTTGTACCTGAAGCAGCCTGTGACGTGGTCGTTCACCATCCCGGTGGCCTGCATGTGGGCGTAGCATATGGTCGGCCCCACGAACCTGAATCCCCTGGCCATCAGGTCCTTGCTCATGGCCTGCGCCTCCGGAGTAACCGCCGGGATGTCTTTGAGCGCGCGCCATCTGTTGACCTTCGGCTTTCCGCCGACGAACCTCCAGACATACTCGTCGAACGACCCGAACTCCTCCTGGACATTGACGAACGCCTTCGCGTTCTGCACCGCGGCATTCACCTTGAGGCGGTTCCTGACGATCCCCGGGTCCGCCAGCAGACTCCGGACCGCCCGTTGGTCGTAGTTCGCCACCCGCTTCGGGTCGAACCCTTCGAAGGCCCGCCTATAGTTCTCCCGCTTCTTCAGTATCGTGTACCAGCTCAGGCCAGCCTGGGCCCCCTCGAGCACAAGGAACTCGAACAGCAGCCGGTCGTCGTGGAGGGGGATCCCCCACTCCATGTCGTGGTACTCTTGGAGGAGCGGCATGTCCAACGAAGACCAGCCACACCTCTTCACAGGCTTCACATCGCCAGACCCTCCCGTGCCCGGATTCAACCCTTCTGGTCAGCGAAGGAAGACGTATACGCCGCCACGGAGGGGTTGCGGGCGTGCCGGTCTGCCCAAAGTGCGGGAAGTTGATCAGCGCCAAGAAGTTCAAGAGGCATCTGGAGCGGTGCGGCTCGACCCACAAGCACCACACGGCGCCCCTTACTTCAGGGGACAACTTCCTCGAACGGGTATGAAGCTTAAAACCACCCCGTGACCCAGCCCGTTTTCAGGTGCCCTGGTCGTATAGAGGTCAGTATGCTGCCCTGTCACCGGCTATGGGCCGGCAGAGCGGCAGCGACCCGGGTTCGAAATCGCTGAGACGAAAGTCCCGGCCAGGGCGCCACCACATGCGCGGTAACGCCCTTACACCTTTTAGATGGTGGGACGGCTGAGGACATACACTTCTACGGGAAGAAGCTCGCTTCGTACCTGAAGGGGCTCGACAGCCTGATCGGGAACCCGGAAGACAGGAAGCTGATCAGGGCCTACCTCGACCACCTGAAAGCGCAAGGACTGAGCACGGCTAGGCTTTACAAGACCACGTGGACCTTCGTCGATATCAGGAAGAGGCTCACTTCAAGGACCTTCAAAGCGGCCACGAGGAAGGACATCGAAAGGCTCGTGGCGGAGATCCACTCGCCCGAGTACACGGCCGACATGAAGTCTGACCACACGAAGATCCTCAAGAGGTTCTACAAGTTCGTGAGGTATGGCAACTGAGATAGGAAGACGCAGCACCCGCCGGAAGTCGCCTGGGTGGATACCTCGATCAAGAGGAACGAGATGAAAGAGCCCCGAGGTCGAAGGCCAGTTCGTCAGGGGTCTGCCTTTCACCACATGCCAGTTCGACCAGGGTCGCCGCGACGTCGAGTTGAACACGGAAGTCGACGTATTCTTCAACGGCCTTGCCCCATTGCTTTGTCTGGCTCCTGATGAAGTCGTACACCTCCTTGGGAGCGCGAGCTTCACGGTGAAGCCCGAGCCGTCTTCAGTCGCCATCCTCACACACCTTTCTTCGTGGCGGCGTACCCGGGGTACTCCTCTTCAAGGAACTTCGTTGCGTCGTATTCGAAGTGGTCCTTGGCTGCCTCGATTGAATCCTCGAGCATTTGCGCCAGGACAGACTCTAGGTTCGAGTTCGTAGCATCGCACAAGCTCCCGATCAGGGCCAAGTGCCCTGCTCTGATCGGTACAGTTACTTGTGCGGCCCTCGAAAAGACTTCCTCGCACCTCGTCCTGTACAACTTTTCACGCTCTTCTGCGCTCACTCTCTCGCCCCCTGTAGGGTCCTCACAATCTCCGAGTCGGGTATCCTGTACTGTCCCGAAGGGAGCTCCACGGCATTGATCTTTCCCCCTGGTGATCCAGGCCCATATCGTCTGCCTGCTCACGTTCAGGAGCTCGGCAGCTTCGTTCGGTTTGTGCAGCCGTCTGCTGTTTGACATACCATAACATAAAAGACAAATCCGAACCGATCACAGCACTTCATAGGATATTTCCTAGTGGTGTCAGGTTGGAGCGTTGTCGCCCAAACATTCATGCCCGGCCACATCTGCCGGGCAGGTCTCGACCCGATGGATCAGCGCAGCCCGCTTCCATCCTCTCCTTTGCCATCCTGACGGAGGTCCCTCACGCTGGTGACGACACGAGCTTGGCAGATGGTGGCGTCTCCGGCCCCGCCGGGGTGGCGGTGACTCTCCCGCCGCTCATGCTTTCGTAGTCGCGCTGTATTCTCGGGCCGATCAGCACGAACCCTAAGAATATCAACATGACGAACGCCGCCAGCGAATACCACCCCCACGCCGGAGCGGATGACAACAGCTCGAAGCTGGCCGGCCCGACCGCCGCGGCCGTCGACCTCCCCGAAGAGGTCGCGGCGTAGTAGTACCCCTGGTAGGTCCCTCTGTTCCCCGACTTCGAGAACAGTGCCATCACCGTCTGCGACGGGACGGTCGCCATGACCTCCCCCAGCGTCAGGACGACCATGACCGCTTCATACTGGAGGAACCCGGTGGAGAGCCCGGCCATCAAAAAGCTGGCGACCAGCAGGAGCGGGGAGATGAGGAGGGGGAGCACCAGGGTCCTCGCCCTCTGGACCATGTTGATGAGCGGCAACTGGAGGAGGACGATGACCCCCCCGTTGGTCGCGAAGAGGTATCCTATCTCGGTGTTGGTAAAGTGCAGGAAGTATGCCACGTAGAGGGCCAGGGGTTGGATTTCGTACCCCACGGCGAAGAACAGGCCCGCCGCCAGGAACAGGAAGCCGATGATGTTCCTGTCCTCCTTCCACGACAGCAGCCGCCGCGACGGCCCCTCGCTGGCGTCCTCCGACGCCCTGACCCCTCCAGAGATCCGGAAGGCCGTGAGCAGTATCACCGGGACGATCATGACTGCGCTGATGAAGAAGACGATCGCATAGCCGTACGCGTCCGTGATGGGCCCCCCCAGCGCAGGGCCGATGGCGAAACCCAGGTTCCCGCCTATGGTCAGCAGGTTGTAGCCGGACCGGATCTGGTTGACAGGCTGGCCTGCGATGATAGACCCGGTGGCGGGGTGGGAGAGCCCCCTCAGGAAGGAGAACAGAGGGTACGAGACGAAGAAGTAGATGGCGGGCGAGTTGTCCAGGACCATGAAACCCAGGACGACCGAAGCTACGATCGAGGCGTAGTATCCGGCCAGCATCACCCGCCTCGGCCCCGCGGCGTCGGTCAGCCTTCCGCCGACTAGCCGGCTCAACAGGGTGAAGACTCCTGCGGCAAAGTACACCGCCCCTGTGGCCGCCAGATTGATGCCTCTGACCTCTAGGAGGTAGAGGCCGAAGAACGGCATGGCCATGGAGAAGCCGAACGAGTTCAGCGTCCTGATGGCGAAGAGCGCCCAGGCCTCCCCCTGTAGGCCTCTGAGCCCGTCGAGCCCGTACCTCGAAGAAAACGACAAACTTCGCGTCGTCTCTACGCCCGGCTTCCCGACGCCGGGTCCTGCTGCCTGAAGCCTAGTCCAGCAGAATCCATCTTCTTCACGCAGTCGCCACAGCGGAGCCCTCGCGGGGTCCGGTAGAGCCTGATCTTGGCCCCGCACTGGGGGCACTCCTTGTACTGGCCCTTGGACTGGCGACCTGGTTCCTCCATGGAGCCGCCCCCTCGCACACCCTCTTCTTATCCGCTGCTGAATGAGCTTCCCTGTCTTAAATATGGGGGCCGGGGCCGCTCAGCAAAGTGTCAGAATATCACTCAGATGGTGCCCGCCGTTGAGCGGCTTCGAGTCTTTCCCCCTGAGCCCTGCCATAAGGAAGGGGGTCGCCTCCTCAGGCTACGTAAGGCCCTTCCCCATCCAGGCCCAGGCAATAGGCCCGCTCCTGGAAAGGAGGAATCTCATAGGCCAGGCCAAGGCCGGCTCGGGCAAGACCCTCGCCTTCGGCATCCCGCTAGTGCAGTCTGTCGACACGTCCCAGGGGCGCGTCCAGGCTCTGGTGCTCGCACCCACGAGGGAGCTCGCGGTGCAGATAACCCTCGAACTCCAGAAGATCGGGTCCTACACGTCCGTGAGGGTGGTGACCGTTTATGGGGGGCAGTCGATGAACGTACAGCTGGACGCCCTAAGGAGGGGCGCC
>JAFLYY010000004.1 GCA_029785825.1 Nitrososphaerota archaeon
AAGGCCAGCCAGAGGACGGAATCACGAGGAACACTTTCAAAATAACAATCATAACAAGAAGAACACGGCATACAAGAGAAGGTAATTCCGGTGCAGGAGGTCAGGTCATACATAGGGCAGGGATACGAGTACGTGGCCTCTCTTCCCGACGGCGGGGCGATAGTCAAGGTGCCGTTCTGAGGGAAGGCTCGCCTGCACCAGCCGACGCCCTTCAGGCTCGGCCTTCGCTCCGGCTGTCAAATGCCTCAGAACCAACTCCGTTTGACTATCTGACACTCAAATCAAGCTTCGTTCCCGGACCCTCCAGAACAGAGGGTCTCGAACCCCTGACCTCCGCGGGGACTCGTGCAGCTGCACGAATGCTCTGACACACGGATGCTGTGAGCGGTTCGAAGATTACCGCTGGTGGCTCACCAGCTAAGAATTCACCGAAGTCTACCCTTGTAGACCATCCTCCGCTTGACACTGCGAACCTGTCTAGGAAAGAGGCATTAACTACACCCTTCTCCCATCCTCTGGCGAAGGATATGGCAGAACGGGAGAGCCAGTTCGACGCGTCGAGGGCGGAGCTCTTCGAAGCCCTTGGGCATCCTGCGCGCGTCCAAATCCTGAGGGCCCTGGAGCGAAAGCCCTTGGGATTTGCCGAGTTAAAGAGGGAGGTGGGCATCGAGAGCAGCGGCCATCTTCAATTCCACCTCCGGAAGCTCACTGGTCTAGTGGGCACCACGTCTGATGGAGTTTACGCTCTCACGGATGAAGGAAGGGAGGCCATAAGGGTCCTCAACACTACGACCACCGGCTCAGGACAAATCGCAGCAAAAGCTAGGACTTCGCTCAGGCGGACCGATTGGACAAGACCTCTATTGGCTGTCCTTTTGATCGGCTTGGTCGTCCTGGCTGGAGTCGCGGTCTACCAGCAGGAACAGATCGCCGGGCTGAACAGCGAGCTGTCCGCCAATGGCCTCCGTCCATCCTGGCTCTTCAAAGGCGCCTACGCGTTCTATGCAGGCAGCAATAACTACACGTTCCCCGCGAATAATTCTGGATGTCCACGATGCACGGAGACCGCAGGGTGGAACGTGAGGCTGCAGGTCGAGAATTTCAACTCGACAGACGTTGAGATGATGTATTTCACCAACCAGACGAGCAGCATCGCTCCATGCTCGTACCAATGCTCCGGTTCCTTCGTAACCAACACGACGAACTGGTATGACATCCGCGTAGCCCCCACATTGCTCCCTATCTCCATCTTAGGAATGGTGCCTGCTGCCGCCTCCTACACGACGCTTGTCCTCAATGGTCATACGTATGATGTCACGCTTTATCCGTATCAAGCTCCGGGGTCTGCCTTCGACGTGTATGTCTACACGAGTGTGGGATTCCCAATCTTGTATAGTAGTCCCGCAACCAACGCCTCCCATGAACCATTGAACATTTGGATAACCCAGACGAACATACCTGGCCTGACCCCGCTGGCATCCACGACACCTTAGGGTTCAGAACGATCTCCGCCTGGCGAAGGCGTCGCAGCCTGAACGATTCTGTAGTCCGGTCGGCGTGGTCGGGTTGCTGCGCCTTGTACAAAACGAGGTGAACGGCTCCTGAGCTCAGGGAGGGCGATCGATGCTGATATCTGGAGCGAAAAGCGCGAGATTCCCGCTCTCTTGGGAGAGCCTCCTTCCGGTCCGCTTAGAACAACTCAGAACGAGCGCTGCCCACTGGGACGAGTTAAGAGAGGCTTCAGACCTTCGCTAGTCTTTCGAGCAGCTCCTTGTTCTCTCGGATAATCGTCTCTGTCAGCTTGTCGAATTCTCCGTCAGGTATCTGCTTCGCCGCTCTCCGTTTCTGGGCCATCTTCCCTTTATTCCTCCCTCCGCTCCGTCAAATGCCTTACTATACAACCCTCAGCCTCGCTTTCAGAGACCTTTCCGGCAGCAATCCTGATGAGAAACTCGAAACCCTCGGTCGCATCGAGAGAGACCTTGTAGCCGCTCGACTCTAGAAACACTTCCATCAGGCCGAACGCGGTCCTCTTGTTGCCGTTGAGGAAAGGATGTGCCTCGACCACGCGACCGGTTGAACGGCTGCCTGTTAGACAAGGGATGCACCTTCCTGCTGGGGCGAATCCCAAGGCATGGGAACGTCATCGGTGCCGACTGGATGATTGGGTTCGCCTATTGTTACTCGATAACCAGCCAGACAGGAATATATATGTAACTGTGGTTACAAACGTCGTTCCAGAAGCATCTGAACCAATGGTAAGAGATGATGGACCAACCTCAGTTCCAAAGCGTCCTCTTTCAAGAGTCTGTGAGCGAGGAAGATGTAGATAGCCGAACAGCGCTCCCCTTCTTCCGGGACCTGAACCTAGACCAAGTCCTCCAAACCCTCACGGAGGGCCGGGAGGAGTACAACTTGGCCCCGTTCTTCTGCTATCCCTTGAATGACGTAGAATCGATCACTTACCGCCAGGATGTGATGAAGGACCTCGAAGGAGAGCTACTGCGCGGGCATGTTGAGTCGTTCGCCGGAGAGATGCAGGAGATGCGCCGCCACCTTGCGCAAGCCGGCAAGCTTCATAACGAGTACCAGAAGATGAGTTGGTTCCTGGACGCCGTCGAGATCTACTGCGACACGGTGAGAAACCTGCGTGACGGGCTCTCGGGAGCGAGTCCAGCCTCCCGGGGCCTACGGGGTTTTGGCGGGTACCTAGAGTCCTACGCCGTTTCGGACGGTTTCGCCTCCCTGCTTTCTGAGACGAAGGAGCTGAAGAACAGGCTGTCGGAGATCGAATATCGAATCCACATACAGGGCCTCCGAGTGACGGTGGACAAGTACGGCGGCGAGCCCGACTACAGCGCCGAAGTCAGGGAGACCTTCCGAAAATTCCAGGAGGGCGAGGTCGAGGGGTTCACGATCAGGGGACAGGCCCACCACGACACTCCTGTCATGGATAGCGTCGAAGAACGAATCTTGGACCTCCTGGTCAAGCGGTATCCGGACTTCTTCAGCGAGCTCTCCGCGTATTGCGCACGCCACACCAGCTACCTCGATCAGACCATCCGTAGGTTCGACAGGGAAGTCCAATTCTACCTGGCCTACCTTCGGCAGATGGACGTCCTGAAGTCAGCCGGGCTTAACTTCTGTTACCCGCAGGTCGACGCCCAGACGAAGGAAGTCCGCGCACAGGAGACGTTCGACCTCGCACTCGCCTTGGTGCTGGCCCGCGAGAGCAAGAGAGTAGTCTACAACGACTTCTACCTACAGGGCAAGGAGAGGATATTCGTCGTCTCGGGCCCGAACCAGGGAGGAAAGACGACCTTTGCCCGGACTTTCGGACAGCTCCACTACCTGGCCCGCCTGGGCTACCCCGTCCCTGGGACAGAAGCGCGGCTCTTTCTCCCAGACGATATCTTCACGCACTTCGAGCGCGAGGAACATGTCGGGAGCCTCCGCGGCAAGCTCCAGGACGAGCTCATCAGGATGCACGAGGTCCTCCAGAGGGCCACAGGCAACAGCATGGTTATAATCAACGAAGGGTTCGCGTCCACCACCCTCAGCGACGCCCTCTTCCTCGGGAGAGAAATCCTGCAGCGTGTCGTCGACCTCGGCTGCCTGGGTGTGTACGTGACATTCATCGACGAACTGTCGAAGCTCGGGGAGGCCACTGTGAGCATGGCGAGCACCGTCGTCCCCGAAAACCCAACCTCGCGGACCTTCAAGATTGTGAGGAAGCCTGCCGACGGACGGGCCTACGCTATGGCCATTGCGGAGAAGTACGGCCTGACCCGGCAATCAATCAGGAGGCGGCTGGAGCGATGAAGGTTCTTCTGATGTACCGGGACAAGAACTTCGACCCCAAGGCGGCCCTTCCCCCGAACACAGATGCCCTGGCCCAGGATCTCGAGATCGACATAGTGTGCAACGTGATGGCCCGGGGCGATGCGCTCCTCTTCGACATCGCAAAGAATGCCCTTCTCCTCGGGCTGGACAGCCCCGAAATGATCACCTATCGACAGCACGTCCTGAATGACTGCATCGAACATCCCGAGGTGGTAAGGGGGATGTACAGGCTCGCCGTCGAGGCGATTGAGGGGAGGAATAAGATCTGGGGTTGGCATTTCGACTATCCGGACTCTGTCCTCCGCAGCTCCGTCGAGACGCTCGACCTGTTCTTCGATATCCTGAAGGAACTCAGGCGGACAGCAGATTCGTACGGGGGGCGGTTTAGGTCCGAGGGCTTCGTCCGCCTCTTCGCGATGGTCGAACACGAGCTGGACGACACGTACCTCATGAAGATCAAGGAACACCTGGGGGAGCTGAAATTTCCAGAAGGGGAGCGGATGAGCGCCCAGCTTGGAAAAGGGCTCAAGGGGGAGGGCTACGTGCTCCGTCGGTTCCCCATCAGGAAGCAGAGCTTCGCTGACCGCATCCTTCGAAGGAAGTCCAAGTTCAGCTTCGAGGTCGCGCCTGAGGACGAGAGCGGCCACCGGGCGCTTTCAGACATACGTGACAACGGGATCCGGATGGTGGCCAGGGCCCTCAGGGAGTCCACCGACCACATGCTCGGCTTCTTCACGGCTCTCAGGACCGAACTGGCGTTCTACCTCGGCTGCCTCAATCTGCGGGAGACGCTCCTCAACAAAGGCGAACCTACCTGCTTCCCTGTCCCGTCGGCAACCAACGGCTTCGCACTCTCGGCTCGAGGGTTGTACGACGTCTGCCTCACCCTGAAGCTTGACCAAAGGGTTGTGGGCAACGACCTGAAGGCCGACGGCAAGAGCCTCCTAGTCATTACAGGCGCGAACCAGGGAGGGAAGTCTACGTTCCTGCGTGGACTAGGTCTTGCATACCTTATGACCCAGGCGGGCATGTTCGCGCCGGCAGAGCAGTTCTCCGTGGGAGTCTCTTCCGGGCTGTTCACTCACTACAAGCGGGAGGAGGACGTGACAATGAAGAGCGGCAAGTTCGACGAGGAGCTCGGCAGGATGAGCAAAATAGTGGACCATGTCGGGCCGGGAAGCGTCCTGCTGTGCAATGAGTCCTTTGCCTCAACGAACGAGAGGGAAGGCTCAGAGATTGGGGAGGAGGTAATCCGGGCGCTGCTGGACTCGGGCATCAGGGTCTTCCTAGTCACCCACCTTTTCGAACTGGCTAACCGCTTCCGATCCCAGGATGCAGTAGAACACCTGTTTCTCCGCGCAGAGCGAAGGCCAGACGGTCAGCGCACGTTCCGAATCGTCGAGGGCGGGCCTCTCCCAACGAGCTACGGCCAGGACCTCTACAGACAAATCTTCGAGGCAGCCCAAGAGGCGGTGGAGGTGCAGCCCCCGAGTGCTCGTCCTTAGTTGCCTTCATTCATGAGGCGTGGCACAGGGCTGAGCTCGGACCCGTGGGCTGAACGCCGTTCGCATTCTACGCAACGATCGCTCCATTCGGGGCAGAGTCCTCGTCAAAGCCAGAAAGGTGTCTTCTGAAGCTATGGGCGGCGTGAAACCGAAGATGGACAATTCACGAAGAAATCCTTGGCGCCAAAGCTTGGACCACTTGCCTGACATTCATATGAGCACTTCGTCATAGTAGAGCGAACACAACGCATTGAACCTCATTCCCTTCTTTATCAGTTCCTTGGGTCCAACATGATTCTCAGGCAGCAGCCTTGCTCTCCACCTCCCGCCCACCCAGACGACAGCGTGCCCCGGCACTACTTCTTCGGCTTCGACTCTCATCTTCCTTGTGCCTGGAATCTCCTTGAACCGGATGGAGGCTGAGGTCCCCTGGGTATCTGAAACGTGCTTCGGCTTCAGAAGCTTCTTCACGGCACCCTTGACCGCGGCCGGCGGGCATCCTTCTTCCTCCATCTCAGCGCACAGCGTTTCGTTGTCTATTCCGAGCGCCCCGTATCTGAGTATCTTCATGTACACAGCTTTCTCAACCCTAGACACCTGTAACCTCAAATCAGCGTTCAGGCCTCTGCACTGCTCCTGTCCTGGCTCGCGCTCGATATGGTTTGGTACCCGGAACTCTCCTCGTCGGCTCCAGGCTTGGCCTGTCCGGTTGAAACGTCCGAGGCCGCCATCAGCATCAGCGTACTCCTGACGCCGTCGAGTTTGCGCATTCTTGCCTGTAGTATGGTCCTCAGCGCCTCCGTGCTCTCCGCTTCGAGCATTACGATGGCGTCGTACACACCGAAGAGCTGGTTCAATTCCGTCACGCCCTCCGTTTTCCTCAGCTCGGCGAAAACTTCCTCCTCTTTTCCGACATCCACATTCAGCATGACAAAGGCGATGGCCAACTACTTCTTGTTTGCCTGGGACAGGGTTATATATGTAACCACAGTTACATTCGGGGGGTTCAGGACAGGCGCATGTTTGGTGGAGGTGGCCATCTTCAGGGACGACCGTAATAGGGCGAAGTATCGCCTGTACCCTGAGACTTCCTCCTGCGGAGGAGGTCCTCCGAGCGAGAGCAAGATCGGAGATGTCGAGATGCCGGAAGGCGTCTACCGGGCGCTTGTAGAAAGATTTTCTTCGCGCGGCTACGCCGTCGTCCCCGACGACATCGCTGATAATGAACTGGCAAGCGAATGGTGGTCAGTAGTGTCTATGCTGGTGCGATGAATAAAGTGTACCGGTTTCCATTGCAAAGTGTCCTTTTTGTCAATCCAGTCGACGAGAGAGACGAATCCCTGAATACTCCATTCCGAGGATGTGACCGCTGACACGAATGCGAGAGACTCGAATAGAATAGCCAAGGTCTGGGGAAGGCAAATCCTCGATTCGCGTGGGAATCCGACTATCGAAGCTGAGGTCAGGACTAGTTCAGGGGTGGTGGCCCGGGCGATTGTGCCTTCAGGCGCATCGACGGGGAAGCACGAAGCTCTTGAGCTTAGAGACGGGGACAAAAGCTTCTACCGGGGGCTCGGCGTCCTGAAGGCCGTCGCCAACGTCAGAGAGAGGATTGGTCCCAAAATTCTAGGAATGGATTGCCGCGATCAGGAAAGAATTGATGAATTGATGATAGGGCTGGACGGAACGGCAGGTAAGCGCAGCCTGGGCTCCAATTCCATTCTGGCCGTCTCAATGGCCGTGGCACGTGCTGCTGCGGTCGCAGGCGGCGAACCGCTCTACGTGCGCCTTCGCCGAAGGAGAAGATATAGGCTTCCCGTCCCAATGATGAACATAATCAACGGAGGAAAGCACGCAGGCAACAAGCTTGCCATTCAGGAATTCCTGATAGAACCCGTCGGAGCGAAGACATTCAGTGAAGCGATGCGGTTCGGCGACGACGTCTATCATTCACTGCGGTCAATCCTCAAGAAGAGGACCGGCGAATCTTCGGTGAACGTCGGCGACGAGGGGGGCTTCGCGCCTTCTTTCGAGAACTCAACGCAGGCACTGGATGCCATTGCCGAGGCCATATCAGTGGGAGGTCTGGAGTCTGAAGTTAGGCTGGGAATCGACCCGGCTGCGACGGGCTTCTTCGACAAGAAGACCTCGACATACCATATCGATGGCAAAGATTTGAAACCCGAAGAACTGCTGGACTACTACGTCGAGCTCGCGGAGACGTACAGGCTTCTCACCGTTGAGGACCCATTCGAAGAAGAGGCTTATTCTAGCTTCCAGGCAATCACAAAGAAGCTTGGGAGCAAATCAATGATAATCGGGGACGACCTGTACGCCACGAACTGCAAACGCATCAGCAGGGGAATCTCTCAGAAGGCAACCAACGCCGTTCTGGTCAAGCCGAACCAGATAGGGACAGTGACAGAGACTATGGAGGCCGTCAGAGTCGCCAGAGCCGCAGAGTTTGCTATCGTGGTCTCCCACAGGTCAGGGGAGACGGAGGACAGCTTCATCGCCCACCTAGCAACGGCGGTCGAAGGCGAGTTCATCAAGACCGGTGCGCCGGCCAGAGGGGAGAGGGTGGCGAAGTACAACGAACTCCTCCGAATTGAGGAGGAGCTTGGCTCCAGTGCGCATTTCGCTGGGACTCCCCTAATCAAAGGCTGATCCATTCCTCGTCTTGAAGGTGAGATCACTGACCCGACCTGAGAGTCTTTGCTATCAGTTCGAAAACGTCCTCGTGTTCGCGGAGCAAGTCTCCGAGCTCCGCAGCGACTTCTTCGATGTCATATTCGACCCTTCCAAAGGTCACGTTTCGTGAAGCGGTGTCAAGGGTGGCGTAGGAAGCTCTGGGATCACCGTCCTTGGGCATGCCGACGCTCCCCGGGTTGACGACCCAGACTCCTTGTCGTTTGACTTCATATGGGACGTGGGTATGCCCGAGTACTACCAGGTCCGCACCTTTCATGTCCATCTGTGCAGCTTCTTCCTTTGTGATGTACCTGTACAGTCTGTCATCCGGTGCGGCATGGAACGCTCTGACATTGACGCCTCCGTAATCGATCTGAAGCTCCTTTCCGGCCTTGCCCAGAACCTCGAGTGGCTTCGCTGGCATTTGCCTCCACGTTATGCGCTCCCGTGTCACCACCGATGCCTCGTGCATCACACTGCTGCTCCTGCAGTCTGTCTTGAATGCTGCGGCTGCATCGTGGTTCCCCAAGACTCTCTTCGCTCTCACGTATTGCAGGATTTCAAAGACCTCGAAGGGGTTCGGTCCGTAATCCACCAGGTCTCCCATGAAGAGGACCTCATCAAAGCTTGCATGGTTCAGGACCTCTTCGAGAGCTTCGAGGTTCGAGTGTATATCTGAAATCAGCAGTACTCGCACGCAGAACAACCTCGTTTCCCGTGACCCAGGCTCGCCCCTTTTTAATGTAACTGCAGTTACACTTATAATGGCCCATGGTCCGAGTCCCATCTGGTCACGATAGAGCGCGAAAGAAACTGGGAAGAGAGCCATGGCCTTGATCAGCGTACCCGAACGGGGAGCAGGTTGGGTGCACGCAAGGCCGACCTGGATGAAGAGTTCAGGGATAAAGCCGAGAAGGTGTTCGCACAGTTTGGCGACCCCCGCGAGAGGGCCGTCCAAGACGCGAAGATGATGTGGTTGGCCTGGAGGGGCGATGACAGGTTCGTGCAGGTCCACCTGAGCGACCAGGTTGGGTTGGAGTCGTCCTGGCGGTTCTGCAAATACACCGAGGTTCCCTCGCTGGTGGAGCGCTACAAATATGTCGAAGCGAGACCGATGAGGAGCCCTTTCACTGAGCACGTTCTGGCTTCCCTGACCGCTCTCTTTCAGCGCCTGGTGAGCGAAAGGATTGGTGCCAGGGTGTATTCCCTGTCGCTTAACGGCGATACGGCTGGGCTGACGCAGGACGGAATCGACGCTGGACGCGCATACAAGTACGCCAGTGAGGGTTTCGAGATCGTCGCCGACTGGCCGAAGGAGCCCAGAGGGGTTCTAAAGAGCAGAAGTATCTCCCTGTCCCAGGAGCGCTTTCTGTACTTTGATTTCGTTCACAAGGTCGCAAGAGCTACGCACAGCGAAAGGGGCTTCGCCCAGATGCTCGCCAGACAGGAACGCGCTTCGGCCAGAAGGAGAAGAAAGTCGCTACTGAAGTGGATAGTTTCCGGGTAGCAGGGTAGGCGCCACAATCCCTTGAACGAGAACTATCGAAGAGTACTGGCCGTCTACCTCAATGAAATTGAAAGGAACCTTGAGACAATAAGAAGAGAGCTGCAACCAGGTTCGAAGGAAGGGGACTCTGTGACATATGTGACAAAGTGGGATATGACTAAAGATTCGAAGAACGCAATTCTGGGTGGCGTTTCTATGATGCTCAATCAGACCAGATTGATTACCATGCTTTACGGCCTCTCGCCGCAGAACGAGTCATCAGCGCGAAACGTGCGCGGAGCGTTGCTGGGGATTCGGACCACGCTTTACGATCTGCATCCAGAGGCCCTCCAGGGCTGCGGCACATTGAGCCAGAAGGACGAAGAAAAGCTCGGAGCTTACATTGCTAAGATGCTTGAGATTCTAGACCGTATGGACCGTGTGCGGGCTTGAATGTGCGGGCCGAAGCCGACGACCACCAACGGCTTAAAGGGTATGTAACGACGGTTACTTTTATAATCCTCCCCCAGGCGGTTCGGTTTGATGAATCGCCGGATTCGGTCCGTCCTCCTAGTCGTGGTGCTCTTCGCCCTCCCCTGGCTGGCCGCCAGCCTGATTGCGAACATCGGCACCACATCAAACGCCGGCCCTGTGGGCCAATCGCAGCCTTCCCTTCCCCCGCAAGGGAACGGCGGAGTCCTTGTCGAACCGAGTCTTGTCCAAGGCCCGAGCTATTCCGAGCTGGCCGTCTTCGGGGCGGCGCTGTCCGTGCTCGGTGGCTTCATGATATTGCGTGCCTGGAAGCGGCGACGGAAGAAGGACGACTTCTGGTATGTCGAGAGCCAGAAGGGGAGCCCATTGCTTTCGATCTTGATGCTCGGACTGGCGGCCGTGGTCTTCTACGGCATATTCACGCTAGTCAAGAACGCCGGCACCAGCTTCAACGGCCAAGGCCAGGCGCCGAGCTTCCCGGATCTTCTCCCCTATCTTGTGGTGGGGGCGATAGCCACGAGCTCGGCAATCGGTGCGGTCCTCTTTCTTTCACTGAAACGGGTCCCCATTGCCCCCTCGGGGAGAACCCTTGGGGGAGGAGTCGATGAGGAAAGAATCTCCGACGTTCTCAGCAGGGCGGTGCACGCCTTGAGAGGAGGTTCGGACTACCGCACGACCATCCTGAACTGCTACAGGGCAATCTGCGAGATACTCAGCCGGGACGAGGAGACGGACAGCTCGAAGCTGACTGCACGGGAATTCGAGGCGCTTGTAACAAGCAGGGTCGCCGTCGACAGGCAGAACCTGCACGATGCCACACTTCTCTTCGAGAAGGCAAGGTACAGCATCGACCCTGTATATGACGAAGACGCAAAGCGCGCAGAAACATGCCTACGGAGGCTGAACGACGAGGTCCAACATTCCGGTTCGAAATCAATCATCGGGGTCAGACGACTTGCCTAACAGATTTGCCTACGCGCTGGGGTCCATCATAATCTGCGGGGTGATTCTGGCCGACGCCGCCGGTTATCCGTCCCTCTACGCCAATCTCGTTTTCTTGTCGCTCGCCGCGGCTCTCCTAGTCTATGGCGGCGTGACTGGAAGCCCGGGCCTTTCCGACTGGTTTCCGACAGGGAAAACGAGGCACCAATCTTCCCGCGGCAAAATCTGGTCCATGGCCATGAGCGTAGAGAGCGCGGAGAGGGGCTACTGGCACGCGCGAGAGGACCTGGCCAGGATTCTCGCGGAGGCCTGCGCCGTCAAGCAGGGTGGACCATTGAAGCCAGACTATGATACCATCATGAGGACGCGCGAGAAGTTGATGATTGCGGGGAACGACCAGGATGTGAGAAGGATTTTCGAGCCCCATCCATCGGATTCTCCGGCTGTTTCAAGATTCCGGAGGAGGAAGGACGAAACCTATCTGTCTGCCCTGGAGGCAGCAATAGCGATGGCAAACGAGGGGGTGTAGGTGACGCAGGAGAGCCGTCCATACGCGCGAATCATCGATCAGGTCTCTTCAGTGGTGGTGGGGAAGCAAGCGGCGCTTGAAACCATCATGCTGTCGATACTTGCGAACGGGCACATCCTGATCGAAGACAATCCCGGCCTTGCAAAGACTCTCATGGCGAAGTCGTTCGCGGCCGTCCTCGGACTGGAATTCAGGAGGGTCCAGTTCACCCCAGACCTGCTCCCCGCCGACATCACAGGGACCTACATCCTGAACAGGAATACCTCCCAGTTCGAATTGCGAAGGGGGCCCATCTTCACCAACATCCTCCTGGCGGATGAAATCAATCGGGCGCCTCCCCGGACCCAGTCTGCGCTTCTGGAAGCCATGCAGGAGAAGCAGGTGACGATCGAGGGAGACACTCAGAAGCTACAGGAGCCATTCATCGTGATTGCGACCCAGAACCCGATAGAGTACGAGGGGACCTATCCTCTCCCGGAGGCGCAGCTCGACCGCTTCCTCGTCAGGCTGAGCGTCGGCTATCCCAGCGCCGAGGAAGAGGCACAGATCATCGAGAGACGCAACAGCAGAAGGTCAGATGATGTCAGGCTTGAGGTTGTCTCTACGCGCGATGCTCTCATCGCGATGCAGGCCGAAGTTGAAGGAATCCATGCCGAGCGCGCCATCATAGACTACATCGTCGCGATAGTGCGCGGCACAAGGTCCCACAGTGAGGTGGAGATAGGGTCGAGCCCCCGCGGCTCCCTCGCCATAACGAAGCTCGCCAAGGCGAACGCCTGGATGAACTCTAGGCATTACGTCATCCCCGACGACGTGAAGCGGGTGGCAGTCCCGGCGCTCAGCCACAGGCTGATTCTGAAGCCTGAAGGATGGCTCAGGGGGGACAAGACCGCCTCCATCGTGGACAAAATCCTGCAGGAAGTTCCAGTGCCAAAGGTGGACTGAACGATCTCAAGATCGATGGCCCTCCTTGGGGCGTTCGCGATTTTTCTCCTGCTGTTCGGGGCCGGGTCGAGAAGCCCCTATCTGATAGCCGCGTCCGTCCCTGTGCTCCTCTACATTGCCCTGGTCCGCCTGCTTGCCAGGGATCCCCATCTGGATTTCAAGGTCGAACGGACGACGAAGGGGCAGACAGTCTACGAAGGCGAGCAAGCCGAATTCACTCTGAGGATAGGCAACTCGGGCCGAGATGCCGACGTTCTCGAAGTGGTTGATACAATTCCAGACGGCCTGCGCCTTGCTTGTGGGACGAATCGCATCTTCACCTCCCTCCAAAGCGGAGGGCAGGTGGAGGCCAGTTACGCCGTTTCGGCTGAGACCTTCGGGGTCTACAGGTTGGGACCGGTCCGGATCAGGAGCCTCGATGTCTCGGGACTCATGGTGGAGGAGAAATCGATAGAATCATACTTCGACGTCAAGGTCTATCCGGATGTCCAGTACGTCAGCAAGGTGCAGATTAAACCCAGGAACCCGCGCAACTGGCCCGGAGAGATTCTCACGCGAAAGCCCGGAACCGGCATGCAGTTCTACGGGCTAAGGCCCTACGCTCCCAGCGACCCACTGCGGAGGATAAACTGGAAGGCTTCGTCACGCTCTCCGGAATTCCTCAGTAACCAGTTCATGGGGGAGTTTGGCGGGGACACCATCATCGTCCTCGACATCCGTTCAGCATCGCTCCTCGGCGTTCCTCCGGAGTCGACGGTCGCCTACGGGACCAGGGCGGCGGCTGTCATCGCCTACCGCCTCCTCAGGGACAGGAACAGGGTCGGGATGATCGCACTCGGCGACCGCCTCGAGAAGGTACGTCCGGGCTTTGGGCGCAGACAGTTCGACAGGCTCCTCACGGGGATGGTGACGATCAAACCTGGTAACATCTGGGAGATGGGGAACCTCCCCGGGTACCTCTCGCTGTTCTTCTCGAGGATGACCCAGATAGTATTGGTCACGCCCCTGATGGACGACAAGTCGTACGAAGTCGCGGCAGAAATCTCCAGCAAGGGCTACCCCGTCCTGGTGGTCTCCCCTTCACCATTCGAATTCGAGAGCCGAGAAGGCAAGGACGAGAGGGCCGAAAGGATAGCTGAGAGGCTTGCCAGGCTCGAGAGAGAGACGAAGGTAGCGCTGCTCCGGAAATACGCGGTCGTCATAGACTGGAACGTGAAGGAGCCCCTCAGCCAGGCGCTGAAGCAGGCGAATATCGTATGGACGAGAGCAAAGTAGACGCGCTGAGCCTGTCCGGAATGCTGCTGCTTGCGGCATACCTGGCCATTTCAGCCTGGACAGGGTTCGTCGGCTACGCGCTGCAGTACAGCACTGCCCTGCTCGGCTCCCTCGTCGTGAACCTCCTGGTTTTCGCGCTGGCTCTGCTGGCGAAGCATGGCACCGCTCTCCGGCTTTCCTGGGTGTGGCTTGGGGCGAACTTCGTCAGTGCCCAGGCGGTCCTGCTCCCCGGAACCAATTACCTAATTGTGATGGGTTCCGCGGCTATCTTTCTCCTGACCTTCGACCTCTCAAGCTTTCTAGAGCTCATCTTCCCCATGAAAGCCAGGAACAGAGGAATCGACCCCCGGGAGTATGAAAGGGCGTGGTCGCTTCTGAAGAAGCACACAGCCACGACGACCATGTACGCTGCATCGGCTGGGGTCCTGGCCCTGGCGGGGGTGACGATGTTCACACCGGTAGTCTTCACCTACAATCCCGTTCTTCTGGTGGGCGTCCTCGTCTCGTCGATTTTGGTCCTGACCGCACTTCTCAGTTCGGAGTTGCGGACGAGACAACGGACCAGGGACTTCTGATTGCTACTGCACGGCTTGGCCAGTGTAACTACAGTTACATTAATATGCCCATGAGGCACGGCCAGCTCGTTCAACCGGAACACAATAGACAAGGATGTAGCTCTTGATGCTCTCTCAGGGCAAGACGTCACAGATTGCCAGAATCGAGGAAAGCCTGGACGCACTTCGCAGGGTAGCGGAGTCCAAGGCAGGCAGCAGCCAAGCGGCCACCCTTGAATATCTGGAGGAGCTGCGGCAGAAGCTAATCAGCGAGGACTTCTACCTCGCTGTCCTGGGCCTCTTCAAGAGGGGAAAATCAACGCTCATCAACGCTCTGCTGCAATCAGAAGTCCTGCCGGTCGGGGTCGTTCCCGTGACATCTGTGATCACTCTTCTGAAGTATGGCGACCAGCCGAGAGCCACGGTCTCATTTGTCAACGGGACCACCAAAGAGGTTGGAATCACGGAGATTCCCCAGTACATAACGGAGAAGGGGAATCCCAGCAACGCGAAGGGGGTCAAGGAGGTGGAAGTCAGGGTCCCGTCGGGGATTCTGAAGAGCGGCATCACTATGATAGACACGCCCGGAGTGGGCTCAACCTTTGCTGGCGGCACTCAGGCAACCTACCGGTTCCTGGAGCGGGCCGACGCCTGCCTCTTCACCCTCGCTGTGGACCCTCCCATTGGTCAGTCAGAGCTGGACCTGCTGAAAGCGATAACACCACACGCAAGGAAGCTCATCTTCGTGCTCAACAAGAAGGACTACATGGACGAGGCTAGCTTGAGAGAGGCGGTCAGCTTCTGCAGAGATGTGATTGAATCAGCGCTGGGCATCAACGACTTCCCGATCTATGCGGTTTCTGCAAAGTGGGCTAATGAGGGATACCGTACGGCAAACTCGCACAAATTGGCCGAGAGCGGCGTGCAGGGGCTCATGGAAGTCCTGAACAATCTCCTCCACGGGGAAAAGCAGGAGATTCTGATCGCCTCGACGGTGACGAAGGCCCTGAAGGCGGCCGAGGACCTTCGCATTTCGCAGGAGATAGCAATCAAGTCAGCCGAGATGCCCCTGAATCGCCTTGGAGAGACACTGAAGCAGTTGGACTGGTTCCTTCAGGGAGTGGACACCAAGAAGCGCGAGATCTTCTACCTTCTCGATGGGAAATCCAAAGAGATAATCCAGATGCTTAACGAAGACCTCGAGAGCTTAAAGAGAGAACGCGAAGCTGGGTTCCTCGCCAAACTGGAAGCCTACGCCAACGAACTGCTAACGTCGAAGAGGAACGTGCGAGAAACGACGAGTATGCTGGAGGAAAAGCTCTCAGAGGAATTGAGAGCGGTATATTCCGAGTTCATTGCCAAGGAGGACGAAAGAATAGCTGTCAGATTCGGCGAGCTCGTAAGCACTTTCAGCCACCAGGTCGATTTGCTGGGGGGGGACGTGCGACGCGAAGTGTCGACGCTTTTCGGCATCAAGACGGAGCTCCCCCTGCCGGGCATGAGTCTGACCTCCGAGCACAGGTTCTACTACCTGTCAGACCAGCTTCCGCCGATCGGCGGAATGTTCGTGGGGGAACTATCCGCCATGCTGCCTACGCTCCTCGTGAAGGGCACTCTCCAGAAGAGGTTCATGGGGCAGGCCAAGGAGGCACTCGACAGGACCGCGGGGAGAATCAGGTATGACTACTTCGTCGTCAGGCTCGACAGGGGGATAATCGGGCTGAGGCGCGAAATAGGACGTCTTCTCGATTCATCGATCACAGCAGCCAGGGACGCCGTCCTGGAGGGGACGCGCATGCACCAAAGGAGCAGCGAGGAGGTGAATATGGCCTTGGAAGAACTCAATCGGACTCTAAGGGAGATTCAATCGGTGATGGAACTGTTAGGAGGGCTTATACGAGAAGGACCTGGCCCGGCAGCGCAGATGCGGTCGGCTCTGCGAGACGTGGGACAGGCACGAGACGCTGGAGCGACCTGAAGTGGGAGATGCAAGTGCTCAGAAAATTCCTGGTGGGGTACGACGGTTCCGTGCAGGCAGAGCGTGCCCTGGAGTTTGCAATCGCCATAGCCTCGCAGACCGAGGGTTCAGAGATCCATGTCGGATATGTCGTCCAGAAACCGGGCGGGGTCCCCGACCCGATTCCTGACGAACTGATGGAGTCCCTAAGGAGGACAGGAAGGGAGACGCTGATGAACGCCGAACGGACAGTTAGGAAGAACCTCGTAGAAGTCGCCGTGCATCTCGAAGCGGGGAGCCCAGGCGAGAAGCTGCTGGAGTTGGCAGGGCGATTGAAGCCTGACCTGGTTGTCCTCGGGACGCTTCAGCACTCAGCTTCGGAGAAACTCCTTGGGACAGTGTCCTCGTACTTTCTGAAATCCCGGGAGTTCCCTCTTCTGATTGTCCCCCCAGCGGGTCAGCCCGCAGCGAGCAGGATGTAGATGAGGACGAAGATGAAGGGTTCTGTCCAGTCTCCGCTTGAGGAGCCACCTGATCGAGCCCCTCAGCTCCCCGCGCTTCAGCCCATAGTTGGCCCTCTCCTGGACGACGGCGAGCGTCTCCCTGGTCTCCTGGTCCCTCATATGGGCCACCGGCAGGTAGTTGGTCCTGAGCAGGTCACCCAGTATCCTCGCGTCCGCGACGTCGTGCTTGGTGCTTGACCTGGATATCAGCTGCAGCCGGTTCTCGTTGGCTTCGTCCAGAAATTCTTGGCATTCTTCGTAAATTTCTTCGTACTGCTTCCTCCTGGTCCTCCTGGAACATCTTTGAGGGCACGTCTTCATCCTGCCCTTCTAGAGCGTTGACATCCATCACCAGGATGGTGCCGTGTCTCTTGAAGCCCGACCTGAACTGTTCGATATCCCTCCTGATCTGTGGTGTGTTGGGGAGCAAACAAAGGGACACCGGCGGATAGACGGCCCCGAGCTTCTTGAAATTCCTCCACGCCCTGACTCTCAGTTTGGAAGGCTCGTTTGGAAGGTCATAGGCGACTATGATCCACTTGTTGGCCTCCGACCGGCTCATGAATTGGTGCGATATGTCCCCTCGTTGATTTAAGCGTATCAATCATGAACTCTTACCGGCCACCGGTCCGGAGCCCCTTCACAAGTTGTTCGAAGATGGATTCTTCGTCACCGATGAGCTGTTTGAGCTTCGACACGACCTGTTCGATGTCGTATTCGGCCCTGTGGAACTGCACCTCCCTTGTGGACGTATCCAGGATGGCATAAGACGCACGGGGGTCCCCATCCTTCGGCATGCCGACGCTCCCGGGATTGACTATCTATCTCGTCCCATCCTTAATCCCATAAGGCACGTGGGGGTGCCCCAGCAAGAGGAGATCCGCCCCTTTGACCTCCATGTTGGCCGCTTCCTCCTTCGTGATGTACTTGTAGAGCTCGTCGCCTGGAGCGGCGTGTAGCATTCTCGCCCTTAGGTCGCCGTACGCCAGGTCGAGGGTCTCTCCCGCCCCGCCAAGCATCTGAAGCGCCCTCCTCGGCATCCTCTGAAAGGTGATTCTCTCCCGTGTCCTGACGGCTGCCTGGTACGTCTTCGAGCTGCTCCGGCAGTCAAGCCCGAACGCCGCGGCTACATCGTGGTTGCTCACCACCCTCTTTGCCCTTATCCGCTTCAGTTTGGAGTAGACTTCGAAGGGGAACGGCCCGTAGTCGACGGCATCCCCCATGAACAGCACGTCGTCGTACCTGGCCTTGCCGAGGACAGCATCCAGTGCAGGGAGATTCGAGTGGGCATCTGAGATGAGGAGGACCTTCACTTGCGTTCCTCGGTACCGTTCCGGGCCAATTATGTATTTCCTGCATCGTTTCCGGTCCGGCGATTGTCACGCACGAAAGCAATAAAACCAGATGTAATGACGGTTACATTCGGGAGCTGAGAGAACCGTGGCGAAGCCCGGAAGGGTGCGTCTTGACGTCAGAATCGGGAAGGAGACCTACTCCCTGCTCCAGAACCTCGCAAATGGCTCCGCGCAGGTCGAATGTTCGGCGGTTCAGGCCGCCATAGAGAGGGGCATGAAACGCTACTGGGCCCACTGGTTCGACATCGCCGCGACCGAGTACGAGCGCCTGAGAAAGCGGCACGGCCAGTGCCAGAAGGACAACGAGCTGCTTCAGGGCCTGATGGACCAGAACAGCGAGCTCGAGCGTTTCGTGGAGAGCGCAGGAGATCCTGCATGATCAAAGCGTGCTGGCCGAGGGCGCTCAGGAGAACCGAGGAGGTTGCCGGGGGGCCGCTGGTTAGCGTCGAAGGCAAAATCGCCGGAGAGGGCGCCGTCAGCCTCGAAGTTTCATTTGCGCGGGACTACTGGGAGACGCTGGAGACGTTCTTGAGACAGAAAATTGGCTATCTCACCGAACGCGAGAAGGCAGATGCTATGTCCCCACTTCTCGATTACGGTGCCCACGAGGAGAGCACTGCAAGAGAGCTGACGATGACCGAGAAGTTCGCGGTCGGCGCCAAGCACTCATCCCTGAAGTTCAGGATGTTCAAATGCTTCCAGGCGAACAAGGCGATAGCGGTTGGCCTTACCGTCCACCTGACCCACAACAAATCCCTCGAGAGGAAAGTTGCAGAGTTGCGGGGGGCGGAGGCGGTCCCTCACGACGAGTGGGATTCATGGGACGATGCAAAGGTCAGCGAATTCCACAACAGGTATCTCTTCGTCAGGTGATTGTCATTGTTGGCAGAGGAAATCGCGTCACTCGCATCCAAGGCGGCTCGGCCGCCGGTATTCGGCTTCTCGAACCTCACGGACGCCCTGTGGGTGGGGGCCCAACCGATCCGTTTTCCAAGGGAGGTGCGGCAGGCAGAATTCTACCTCAAGTTCGCCGGCAGCATCAGCCTGGAAGAAATGCACGCGCCGAGAGACTTGGTCTCCGAGGGCATCAGCATCCCGTGGGACCACGATATCACGAGGAACACCGCGCTCATCGGCGGCGTCCAGTACGCACTGGAGAAGGACGCGCTGCGGAGCCTCGGCTCCACCAGGGTCCGGTTCAGCAAGGCGGGGTTCTTCCATGTTGCACGGGCGAAAGTAGCTCACGCCCAGAGGCTGAGCGAGTCCTCAGGCCTGGCCGCGGTCTTGATTCTTGAAAGGGAGGAAGGGAGGAAGTACCCTCTGTTCCTAGCGGCCGGAATCCTCCCCCACGGTCTGAGGTCAGGGGACACCGTCGAGGCGGCCTATCTCTCGGTGGTGGGGGAGAGGACCTTGGCGGGGTCGCCCGCGCCTGCGGAAGTTTTCCTTGAGGGACTGGCGGTCGAGCTTCTGCATTCCTCGCCCAACCACCCTCCTCTCGCCTGGGTGAGTGCCCGCGAGAAGATTGACTGCGCCCTGTCGGATTTCGAGCCCCCTCCGACGGGCGGGAACAAGAAGACGGAGGCGTGGAGGAAAGCTGCGACGGCTGCGGTCAAGTCCAGCCTGCGAAAGGGGATGGTCTATACGGACTGGGACGACGAGCGTTACATGTACGGCGAAATAGGAAGGAGGGCCGCGGATGCCGCCAGGAAGCAGGCCGAGCCGCGAAGGGCGCGAAAGCCAGCATGATGAGAAGGGAAAGCTTCGACGCGGGGATTAGGGTGCTGGCGTCGGTGGCAATCCTGCGCGGCAAAAAGATACTCTTGATTAAGGAACAGGAGGAGCCGTACAACGGGCTGTGGGTCCTCCCGCAGGGGTACGTCAAGCAGGGTGAAACGGTGAGCGACGCCGCCAATAGGGAGGTTCACGAGGAACTCGGGGTCGAGGTTGAACTTGACGGGCTGGTCGGGATCTACGACGACTTTCACGATGGCTCCAACCCGGTGCATTACGTGATTGCGACCTACTTCGGGACGATCAATGGGTCCGCAGAACCCCGCCCCACCACGGAAGCCATAGACTCCGCATGGGTCGATGTATCGAAGGGGTTGCCGGCCGTCCCGCCGGTCATGAGGAGAATGCTGCACGACGTCGCCCGGGGAACCGGCAGAAAGGGTCGAGCAGTTTGGTAGCGACGGAAACCGAAGACGGGACGAGCCAGCGAAGCAGCGATCCCGTTGGACCGAAGGACTCTCAGCTGGCCGCCGCCTTCCAGACCAGGGCGAGGGAAGTCTTCGGGAGGAACGAGAAGGCCCAGCTTCTGGCCGAGGACGACGCGTTCAGACTCTGGTTGGCCTGGCGCGGAGACCCCTCCTACCTGATAGCAAATCTTAGCGATAGGAAGGACAGAGAAAGCGCATGGCGGATCGTGAAGTACGCGGATATCCCGGGACTCGCCGAGGAACATGACCACGTTGAAGCAAGAAGCCTGGGGGAGGACTTCCCGGACCACGTCCTGGCGCGCCTCACACAGTTCGTCCTCCGAGAGCTGAATGGCCTGTCGGGCGCCGAGGTCGAGATGAGAGGAAACGAGGAGCAAACCCCGAGAACTTTTCGCCAGCCAATCACGGAAGATGCATTTGGCTACCTTAAAGCGGGAAAGGTGATTACCATCCGGTGGCCCAGCAAGGGCGCACCGGGACTCTTCTCCAGGATACTCGTGCTCTCGAAAGACTCCATCCAGGATTCGAAGTACCCTGCACTGGATAGCGTTACAGGCCCGCACCGAGAAGGCGACCGCGGGCTCGCGAAGTTCCTGGAACGCGCTGAGAAGAAGCACCAGAAAAGGTGGGTCAGGTGGGTCACCCATGGATGAGAATCCGTCGGGAAGACGTGAAGAACACCGCAGCCAACCTTCGTGGTTGAACCGAATCATCGTGGGGACCAGCCTGACTAGCCTCTTCTCCGACATGAGCCACGAAACTACTACGGCCATGCTCTCCCTCTTCGTGGCGACCCTGGTGGGCGGCCCGATTGCGGCAGCCGCACCCATAGGGCTGATTGAAGGAGCCTCAGATGGCGCATCGAGCGCAATCAAATCGTACTCGGGCTATTGGACCGACAAGACGGGAAGGAGGACGTCCTGTACATCTCGGTCGGGAAGCCGAGGGCGGCCGACGACTCGATCGAACCCCGGGAAGGCGTCGTCTTGAGGACGAGGAAGGGAGAGCTTGTGGGCATTACCATAGTCAGGTTGAAGGGTCGCCTTGCCGCATCCCTGGGATGAGTGACTTGAGGGCCGCCTTCTTGGCCTGAACCAGCCAGCTTTCATTTATTTCCCGCAGAGTGCATGAGGCCGAACGTCCGAACCACGTCAGACCCGAACCCTTGTTAGGCCACAGGTTTGGGCCTGGCTTTTGGTCGTGGAAACTTGACGAATCTCTTCCGGCTCACCTGGATGCTCGACAGTGTAAGCGCATTGGCGAGTTACATATCTGAATGGGTGTCAAGTCCAAAAACTCGTCAGTTGGGCATAGGTGCTCTGCAGCGATACTGCGGCAAACAGGATCAGCACGGGGATGATGTATTCCTTCTTTGCTCTGCCGAAGACCAGCAACACCGGCCAGGCTGAGAGCATCAGCCTAGGGCCAGACATATAGGCCGTTCCGACCAGGCTGAGGACGAAGAGCATGAACGCTGACGAGTAAATGGAAAGCGCCTTGTCAATTTTCCACAGAGGATAGACAAGAGCGAAAAAGGAGAGGGTGTAGGGATATCTGAGCAGCAACTGCTGAACAGGGTTTCCTTGTGTCGAGAATATTCCAGTAAAGAAAGCTTGGAATTGAGCTATTGGGTTCGCTATCCCAGTTCCCCAGGGCGCTTGGCCCGCAAACAGGGAGAACAACTCCCCAGACCTAACATCGAGGAAGTACATCCATAGTCCGAAGGCTACAAGTGGCATGAAGAGCCAGACAAACCTATAGTTCGAAAGCCTCCCCGCCCTGCTTTCTGTTTCGTGGAGCCCCGCAGGGGGCGGTTGGAGTGGTTTGAGTCGCGGAAGAATCAGCCTCAGGATGATGATCGACAGGAAGATGGGGGCGATGAGGAGGCTGGCGTAACCTGAAAGGACGGCTAGACTGGAAGTGACTCCCGTGTAGAAGTATCTCGCATTCAGAAAGAAGTAGACCGCCAAGATTGCGAAGAAGAGGTATACGGGTTCGCTGTAAGACACCAGGCCGTAGGTCACGAAGGTCGGAAAGAAGCCGAAGGCCAAGGACGCACATAGCGAGCCAAACGGGCCAAAATACATCCTGGATAGGCGGTAGAACGCCAGTACGGCCAGCACAGAAAAGACGTTCGAGACGATGGCGGCTGACAGGAGGTAGTTCCCTACTGCTAGGCTCGCCAGCCATATCAGTGAAGGGTATCCAGGGGCGAAGGCATAGTTGGCCGTGACGCTACCCGCCGGATACCCATTTTGAGCGATGCCGACATAGTAAACCGAATCCCACTTGGTAGAGAGTTGTTCAAGGACGCTCCCTCCCACCACTGCATGAATGAAAGCCAGTGACGCCAGTTTAATCATAATCATCGCCGTGATGATAAGAACAGTGTCCCTCCGACCCTCATGAAGATCGGGCATGACTGGCTCCTCCAACCCTTTGGTGATTAAGAGCCGGAGGGCTTGATAGGTCTTGTCGTCGGTGTGAGGCAGAGAGCCACGATACTGGCGCTTGATGTCGCTCGATGGCCGTAGTCAGGAAGTTATCACCGCCTCTCAGAGCAAGCCGGTTCTTGGAAGCAACCTCATAAGACTGGCGCAGGAAACCCCGCTCTTCAGGACGGGGGGGAATGCGCGCGGCAGTGTGAGGCCACAAGTCAGGCCCTAGTATCGCGCGCCGCGATCAGATTCGACCTCTCATTCCCATTCTTGTTGTTCAGTACGCGCGTGCCACTGTGCAGTGGTTCGTCCATCACCCCCGTGGAGGGTATCAACTGGGTCTTGGGCAAGGTGGTAGTCGACCTGGGCTCTCTCTGCCTGTAAGCGGTAGGATTCGCTTGACCGATTGACTGCATCCCTTCCGGCCCATATCCTCCAGGGTCTGTTTCTGTCCGGCCCGTTATAGGCACCCGTGCTCACGGTCTACGGAGTTTGACCTGAGGTGCACGGAAGACCGAGCAAGTACCTGGAGATGCTCAAGGACAGGGAGGTCGCCCGCTGGTTCGGCCAGGTCTCCCAGGGGTCCAAGAAGACGGCCAGGGTCTACTTACGGCGGCTCGGGTATGCCTGCGACCGGTACCACACCACCCCCCGCGCCGTGGCCAAGCTGGACAGGAGGGGGATACGGGACTTTATGGTGGACATGGTCAACGACATGGATTCGAGGGGGAACGCCGGGGGCTACATCGAGAGCGCGGTCAAAGCAGTGAAGTCGTGGCTCAGGTTCAACCTGAGGCCCGTGGGGGAGATTAGGGTCAAGATCCCTCGGCTGAACGAGACCCCCACCATAGCGAACGAGGTCGTGCCGACCAG
>JAFLYY010000005.1 GCA_029785825.1 Nitrososphaerota archaeon
ACGTGACGGTTGTGATCCTCTTCTTCGTCCCGGCGCTCATGGCCATGGCGGCCAGGTACAACTGGTGGCCGTCGAAGCTGGGGAGAAGGCAGGTCGAGTCATAGCGGGAGGGGAGCCGCGCCCCGACCCCCCTGCAAGCCTGCTCTGCCGAGCCTGGCCTTCCTCGTCTGGTCCGTCACTGCCTCAGTCCCCTCTGCGAGCTCGTGGGCATTCTAGATGAGAAAGGGGAAGCGTCTCAAGAGTCGGAACAAAGAATCAAGAAGAACCTCAGAGGTTAAGTAATGCTCCCGCCATGTTTATCCCGCGAATGCGTGAAGGTTAGTGCGTAGGGAATGCCTAGAGCACAAGACTTCTTAGTCCCCGATGGGCATTACTCGCGCGAGACCTTTCAGCAGAAGCTCGTGGAAGTCGCCCCGAAGCTCTTTCCTCACTCCAAGAAAAGGAAGTGGATTAAGGTTCATGGCATTCGAACATATGAAGATGGGTGGAAGGAGAAACTAGAGCCATACCTCGAAAGGAAGCTTGGAGATGTGTGGCAGATATCTGTCCCACTTCCCAATCTGAGGCGCATAGGTCAGAAGACAACCGTGGACTTCTACGTCACAAGCTACACGCCGAGGCTTCTTCTCTTCTATTCTGCCTCGACAAGTTGGGAGTATGAGCGCACTCTCAGAAAAGTGGTCAACGTTACACCTGGATTCGGGCAGATGTGGATAAGGCCGAAGACGTTCGAGGATATGGTAGCACATTTTGTAGATGTGTTCGACCCAGTGGTCGAAGAGTTCAGGGCAAGGAGATATGGGGATGAAACTCTTCCCGCGAGAATCAGACCTCGTATGAATCGTCAAGTTCATTGGACTGCATCGGATTCTTTCGAGACCCTCAAGGAACTAAAGGAACTCTATGGCGTAAGACCATACTCTACGACGATGCGACTTCGCAAGGGCATCATTCAAATGACTGATGATGGAATGATGGTGATAACTCGCATCAACTCGGAGATGTTCGAAGCCGTAGATGAGGCGCTTTCCTTTGTCGAAGAAGAAGAGACGAGGATGACATCTGACTCGCAACAGGTGAGATTCCAGATTGAGCGGACGAAGGCTCAACAAGGAACTATCGCGGTTCCGATGCTCGCTTCGGGGCAAATCCTCCTCGGCGAAGCTGAACTAGGCAAGGACAGCGTGGAAAGAATAAGGGACAACTACAGCTCGCGTTTCGAGTTTGTCAACTCGCACGAGAGAGAGGGCTCGTTCAGCTGGGTGGCGACTGCCAAGGACAAAGACAAAGACTCCTTGTTCGGCATAAGTGCAGACGCCCGGGCTATGTTCCTCGTTCCTAGAGTTCACGTGACATTTGAGAGCTTCCTAGACTTCTACAAAGCTGTCCTCAACGAGGTTGATCCGACAGCCACCTTCCAGTTGATGGGAAATGGCTCTAAGCGATGACGGCTTTCTAAGAACCGTCATCCACGAAGATCTCAGGAAACGCTACCTCAAGGACGAGAAAAATGAGGAACGGCGGGTTAGGAGCGAGTACCGGAAGGGCAGGAAAGGGAACGTAGAACGATACACGCTTGCAATTGAGAGGCAGGACGAGCACGATGATCTTGTGAATCTGTGCGTCCATCCCTTTATCGAGACGGCGTTCATGCCGACAAAACTCGGCTACAACTTCCTGAGGGCAGACCCACTCCTAGAGTTGGGCGTCCGAAACTTCGACTTTCTAGTCTACAAAGCGGACGCGAAGAGACCCATCGCAATCTTTGGCGAGGTAAAGACCTCTATCACGAACTCCGCCGAACTAGTGCGGGAACTGAAAGAAAAGAGGGGGGTTGTAGAGTCGAACTTGGGGTATGTCAAAAAGGACTATCTGAAGTCAAGCCAAGATCCTCTTCTTGAAGTCGTCCTGGCTGTCCCGAGTCGTAGTTCGATCGAAGCATACAACGCAATCTCCAATAGCAATGAACCCATAATACTAATGGCTCCCTCAGCTTTATGACAGCAGCCTCAAACTCGGACAGCCGCCCGAAGGACAACCGCAACGGGCGAGGATGTCGCATCATGATGACAGACTGATGAGGGCGTTGAGCAGTCCGGTTCCTTCCAGCGCGACGGCTTTTGACTTCTTTCCACAGAGCCATACCGTCAGGAAGCTGAAAGCGTTGCTCTCCTGTTCACATACGACGCCTCAAGGGCTGATAGTGCCAAACTCGAAGCTTTCTTTATTTCTCAAGTTCCAACTCTTCTATCTGGACGACAACCAAAGGAACGCAGAGGTGGCTCGCATTACCCAAGAGGCTGAAAGAATAGGGTTCGCTACAAGAATTCTCGATAAGCCAGAGTTGAAGATTCTTTCGACTCGGAAGAAAATCCCGAGTCTTGAACGAGACCTAGACAGAATGTGGATTGAGGCCGGACTCAAAGGAGACCGAGAGAGAGACATTCAGGAAGCGATAAAGAAACTTCGAGCTGACATCCTGAAAGAACAAGAGAAGCGCCCCTCAATTCTGAGCTATGTCAAGAGGTCTGATGAGAAGGGGCAACGCTAACCTTGCCGTGCAGAGTCAACAGAACCTGCGGTCAGCAATCTTTTAGTACGAAAGACGCTTCGGACGCCGCTGTGAGCGACTGGAACAGGAACATCGTCCAGATACGTGACTCCGTCGCGCAGCTGCGCGCACAGATCGAGGCCTACGAGCCCAAGGACAGGCTCGACACGGTCAGCAAGGTGACCGAGTGCCTCAACTTCATGCGGCAGACCAACGCCGGCTGGATCTCGTTCCTGGGGAACGCCACCCTGGTGAACGGCCTCGACGAGGAGTCGCTCAAAGACATCTTCGCTCGGTTCAGGAGGATGGCCCTGGAGCGGATGGACAACGACATCGACTGCATCAACAGGTACATGCTGAACCTCGTCCCGCCTTCTTCGGACGCGCCGTCCGGGGGCCAGTAGCACAGCCGCCCTCGCAGGGGCCCAGGGTCAGTATTCCTGCGGTCCGTCTTCCGGCCACTCGTCGTCTCCCTTGTCGCGGCCTTCGGCTGCGCGGGGCTCCTGTCCGCCCTCCGCCCCCGGGGGCGCCGTGTCGGGCCCGCGGGCCACCCTGGCGAGCTCCTCCGGGTCGATCCACCCGTACCTGCAGGCCCCGTTGACGTCCATTGGGAGCTTCATGGACGGGAGGCCGCAGGTGTGGACGTGGACCAGCCTGCGGTCCAGGTGCTCAACCGGTAGGCCGCACTTATGCCACTTGCCCTCCTTGTCGAAGTGGCCCTTGTTGCAGAGTTCCAAGATGGGCGCGCCCGCGGGCCGCCGGGATAAGACGCGTTCCCCGCCCTCGGGCTCTCCGGGGAGGGGGGGTCCCTGAAGGTGCTCCACGGGCCGGACCCCTGCGCCCCCTGAACGCGCGGAGGTAGCCCAGGGCCAGGACAAGGGCGGCGGCCGCCAGCGCCGCCCCCGCGAAGAGCAGGGTCTCGTAGAAAGGCGTCACTGTCGAGTTGGAGCCGACGTAGTCCGGCGCCCCCAGGGACGCGAGCGTCCCGCCGTAGGACCCCTCGCGCTGGTAGGGGAGGGCGGCCAGGGGTATCTGGAGGGGGGCCGGGTAGGAGCTGCCGTTCTGCAGGACCACCGGCGCCCTGAGGACCCCGCCCCCGGGGTAGCTCTGGTTGAAGTCGAACATGTCCAGCGGGAGCCCCGAGGCGGCGACGAACGGGTTCAGGGCCGGGAGGCGCCAGTTGTAGTCCACGAAGGCCAGGAGGGACGCGTGGTTCATCACCGTGTCAGAGACGTAGTTCTCCTTGGCGTAGGGGGAGATGACGAACATGGGGACACGGAAGCCCAGCTGGACCCCGTCGACCACCGGCGGCGGGACCTGGTCGTAGTACCCGCCCCCCTCGTCGTAGGTGACGAAGATCGCGGTGGAGTTCCAGTAGGGGCTCGCCATCACCCGGTCGACCACCCCCAGGAGCCACCCCTCCCCGGCCGTGACGTTCCCCGAGGGGTGCTGGTCGTAGACCCCGGACCCGGCCCCCCCTCCCACGGGCATCACCCAGGACACCGAGGGGAGGGTCCCCCCGGCCAGGGCCGCGTCGAAGGCAGACCAGGAGCGGACCTGCGAGGAATAGGCCCCGAAGCCGCTGAAGTAGCCGAGCGGGAAGTCCCCCGCCGAGGGGTTGAGCACGTAGTATCCCCAGCTCACCCCGTGGCTGGCCAGCTCGGCGAAGATGGACTGGCTGGCGGGGATGTATGGCGGAGGGCCGCTGTCCCCGGTCAGACCGGCCCCGTACCCCGCCAGGGAGTAGAGGCGGTTCGGGTCCGTCTTGCAGAGGCAGCTCGAGAAGTAGCTCCCGGCCACGGCGTACTCCTCCGCCCAGTCCCACTCCACCGCCAGCTGGGCCGGGCCGAAGTACGTCATCGACTGGCTCCCGTAGGCGGCGAAGCCGTTCATCTTCCCGCCGTTGAAGTCCTGCCGGTACACCCCCTCGTTGGGGTCCACCGTGGAGTAGGTCCCGTTGGGGACCTGGGACAGGGCCCTGGCCATGGCCGGGGGCGCGCCCAGGACGTCCTCGGGGGCCTGCAGGGAAGAGGCCAGGGGGCCCGGGTCGGAGCTGTTCATGGTCGGGTAGAGCCCGAATATGTTGTCGAAGCTGTGGTTCTCCATCATCACGGTCACCACGTGCTTGATCGGCGTGGAAGTCCCTCCCCCGGTCGCGCCGACGGGGAGCGCCCCCGCCGCGGCCTGGAGGGCGAGCAGCGACAGCACCAGGGAGACCGAAAGGACCCTGCGCAGCCCAGCCCCCGGCACGCCCGCTTCCCTGCGCGGCAGATTATATCGGTTCATGGCCGCGTAGCCGCCAGCTACGGGTCCTGCTCCTTCTCCCCTTCGGCCGCCGGGGGAGGCCCTGCGGGGTGGGACTCCATGTACGCCCGCTCGAAGGCCTTCGCGCGCGGGTCCTCGGGGCGGCCCGCAGCGCCGGTCCACACGCTCGGCGCGTCCGCGGCGCCCTCGCCTGGCGCCGGGAGCAAGCCCTCGGCCGTCCCATGCTTCCTGGCCCGCCTCCTCGCGAAGACCCAGAGCCCGGCCAGGGCCGGGGTGGTGGGGAGCCAGAGGACCAGCCCCAGCAGCGGCGAGTAGGTGGTGGTGGTCTCCATGGTCGCGGCGAGCAGCAGGACCCCGACAACCCCCGCCCCCTCAAGGGCGAGGACCCTCATCTCCCGGCGGAGCCTGTTCCCCCTCCAGGCGACGACCACCATCACCCCCGCCCCGGCCGCTATGGCGTAGGCCGAGAGCTCGATGAAGGAGTAGGGGAAGGCGAAGAGGAAGAGGGCCGTGGGCCCCGGGAGCCCCTGGGCGGCCACCAGGGCCTGGGCGACGAGCCCGGTGGTGTACATCGAGAAGGCCAGGAGGAAGGCCCCCAGCAGCGGGACCATCTCCCCCAGGGCCAGGGCCAGGTTGTGGGTGAAGATCAGGTAGACCTCCGAGGCGAAGCCCGCGGACCTCAGGGGGGCGAACTGGGTCCCCGCCTGCTGGGTCAGGTTCTGCTGGGTCGAAGGGGAGATCGGGGTCAGCAGCCCGGCCACGAAGAGGGCGAGCTCCACCAGGAAGACGGCCAGGACCACCGTGACGCGCCTCTTGTCGAACAGCTCCTCCAGCACCCCCCTCTGCGACGCGGGGGGCCGCTCCTGGTCTGACATGGACGGGCGGAGGACCCCCAGCCGGTTAATGAACCTGAGGCGGCCCCGGAGAGCCGGCGGCAGGCTCGACCAGGCAGGGAGCATCAGGGAGAGCGTCAGGCGAGCCTGGTCCCGTTGGGGACGGCCCGCTCCGGCTTCGCGAGCACGACCCCCTGCGGGAGGACGAAGCCTGTGACGAGCACCTCTGAGATGAAGTCGGCCACCTGTTTGGGCCCGAAGCCGGTGACGCAGAGGACCTGGGCGCCGAGCAGCTCCTCCTTCTTGTAGAGCGCCGTCAGCTGGGCGCTCGACCTCTTCACCCCCAGGGGACCCAGGTCGACCCAGATCTTGTACGCCGGCTTCCTCGCCTCGGGGAACTCCTCGACCTTCACTATCGTGCCGGCCCGCAGCCCCACCGCTTCGAAGTCGGCCCATCCGATGCGCTTCGCCCCCTCGGGTTGGACCATCTGCCCCTGCTGCCCTGGATTGCTGAAGAAGGTTTCGGCCTGAAGGGACGCAACCGGCTCGTCGTGCTGAGCGGCCGCGACCGCTCCGCCGAACCTCGGCGCTCTTCAAGGATTTAACCCGCCAGCGCACCCGGCCCGCGTGGAACGCGACACACCCCCGGGCAGGAGGCGCCTGTTCGCCGCCGCGCTCGAGAGGATGGACGCCGACTGCGCCCTGATATCGAACCCCAAGCACATATTCTACCTTTCCGGGGCAGACACCAACACCCATCCCTGGCAGATACTGATGAAAGGCCCGCGCCTCACCTCGTTCCTCGCTGTGGACCGGACAGGCGGGGGGTCGCTGCTCCTGGGGACCTCTGACGACGTAGCCGGGGAGATCCCCGGGGTCGCGCGCCGGGCCTACAGGGACTACGACCTGCAGGACACGATGGTGATCTACGGGGACAGGCTGGCCGAGGAGCTCCGCCGTTGGTTCGGGGAGAAGTTCGGTCGGGCAAAGCGCATAGCTGTCGAGGACTGGCACCTCCCCCAGGCTTACTCCGCGGCGATCGGGCGCGCGGCACCGGGAGCCGAGCTTGTAGGAGCCTCGCGGGCCCTGCTCGGGATGCGCGCGTCGAAGGGGGAAGACGAAGTCCGATCGGTGCGCTCTGCGACCGCGATGGTGGAGTCCGGGTTCGCCGCGGCGAAGGCGTCCGCGATCGAGGGGGCGACGGAGCTCGAGGTCTACGCCGAAGTGGACCGCGACGCTTTCAGGAGGCACGGGCACGCGGCGTGGATAAACGGAGACTTCGCAGCCGGCGAAGGGTCCCTGGCCGGCGGGGGGCCGCCCACGCGGAGGAGGCTGGCCAGGGGGGACACGATCATACTCGACCTCCACGCCGCCTCGGGCAACTACTGGTCAGACCTCTGCAGGACGTTCGTGGTCGGCGCTCCGCCTTCCCCTGAGCAGGAGGGCGCCCTCCAGGCGCTGGCTAGGGCGAAGGAGGCGGGGGAGAGGCTCCTGCTCCCCGGGACGAAGGGGAGGGACGTGTACGAGGCGGTGTCTGCAGCCCTCGAGAAGGGGGGGTTCGGGGTGCTCCCCCACCACGCGGGCCACGGGGTCGGCCTCGACGACCAGGAACCGCCGTGGTTCATCCCTGGGGAGGAGAGGGAGCTGCAGGAGGGCGCCGTAGTCGTGCTCGAGCCTGGGGTCTACTCCCCGAAGCCCGGAGGGATGAGGATCGAGGACATCTACGTCGTGAGGGAAGGGGGCCCGGAGAAGCTTTCGAGCTCCCCCCTCGGGCTCTCCTGACGCCCGCTCAGGTGTAATGCTTCGCCATCTCAGAGAAGGACCTGTCCGCGAACACGTCCTTCATCAGCCCGCTGGCCTGTCCCTCCGACTTCGTCCACGGGTCCATCATAAGGAGCTCCAGCAGCTTGTCCCTGTCCCCCTTTTGGTACGCCTCGAGCTCTGTCTCCACGGGTGCGACCCTGTCCCTGAGTATGTATCCGACGAGGTTGGAGGGGAGGCCTGACGACCTCTGCCCCTGGACCCCGTGGCTAGTGACAAGACACGGGACTTCCACATCGAAGTTGTCCGGCACGCCTGGCAAGGACCCGTTCGTATTCAAGACGTTCAGAGGCAGGACCCGCGGGATGTCGCGCATCACTGATTCGATGAAGGGCACAGTGAACTGCCTTGACTTCTCCGGAAGGATGACGTCTGAGATAGGCGCGCTGAGATTAAGCAGCTTGTCGAGTTCGGAGCCGCGGCTGTCAAGGTCGCCCAGTTCGCGCCTCCACCACCACTCGGGATCTTCGCCCCACCTCTTCTCTTTTTCCGTGTCTTCGTGGTACCACCAAGGCCACGAACCTCCGCCGGGAGTGCAGGTGTCACCTATGGGAAAGACGCCGAACCTGTCGTACAGGTCTAATGCGACGGGGCCGAGCTTGGTGCTGGGAGTCTGGCTGCGCCAGTAACGCTTTCCATTTTTCCGGATCCAGGAATCGATGACAGGGAGAGCGTCTTCTCCGTCGCTGTAGTAGCGGGTCAGCCAAACGAAGTGGTTGACACCAGGCATCTCGAAGCTGATCTTGCCAGGGTCCAACCCGAACACTTCTGACATGGTGTATATCGACCTAGGCCCCTCGCACATCCCGACGAAATTCAGCTTGGGGTACTTCCTACGAAGGTACGTCGTCGCTGCAAGGACAGGATTGGCCAGCTGAATGTACCAAGCATTGGGACAGACCTCGAGCACGTCCTCGACAATCGACTCGAAGAGCCTGAACTGGTAGAAGTTGATCCAGAAGCCTTCGTCGTGCATCACGTGGTAACTCCCTCCGAACCTGTAACCTCGCTTCCGCGCCATGTCCCAGACTTTCGTGTATCCCTTGTGCCCGACGACGAGCGCCAAGTTGATCACGAAGTCCGCGTCCTGCAGAGACCTCCTTCTCTCGGTCGTTTTCTCCAGTTTGAGGTCGATTTTCATCTCCTTGGCGTACCTCGACGCCAGGGTGTGTACCGCGTCCAGCCTTTTCTGGTCGATGTCCATGAAGCTGATCGTGCTCCCCGCGAGCGAAGGAGTGAGACAGATGTCCTTCACGAGCTCGAGAGAGAAGTTGGTGCTGCCGGCCCCTACTACGCTAATCCTGGCGCCTTGCAATGGATTTGTCTCGGAACTTTGGTATTAATTACTTTCTTGCGCCTCGATCGAGTCAGGAGAAGGGCTCGCGATGACAGAGAAGTCAGCCCCTCCTGTTCGGTCCAAGGACGGACAGGGCATGATGCGTCACGTGCCATCTACCCGAATCCCCATGGCGCAGGAGGTCTGCTCCCTATGAATCGTCCGACAGCCGAAGTCTGCATCCGACGCGCGCTGACCTAGAAGAGCCTGGTTAGTGACTCCGACTTCCTGACCTCGATTCCTGTAGAGGGTGATAGCATGCAGCTGCGTGCGATCCGTCGAGAGTGGTCATCGCGGGGGGCGTGACTGTGCATTCATCAGTGGCATACGGACATCGCGGATGGAAGTGGCATCCTCGAGGCAGGCTCATCGAAGACTCCAACTCCTCGCGCTCTGGGAGTTCCAGCAGCTGCCCTGGCCTCTTCAAGTCGAATATGCTGTCGAGAAGCAGCATTGTGTAAGGGTGAGCCGGCCTGTCGAGCACTTGCCCGGAGGCACCTGCTTCGATTATCTTTCCGAGATACATTATCACCATCTTATCACAGATGAACTTCGCCGAAGCGAGGTCGTGAGTTATGTACATGTATGAGATGCCTTCGTCCTTCTTGAGCCTCATGAGCAGGTTCAATATTCCTGCCCTGATTGACATGTCAAGCATAGAGACGGGCTCGTCGAGGATTACGAACTTCGGATGTACCGCGAGGGCCCGAGCTATGCTGAGGCGTTGCCGCATTCCGCCGCTCAGTTCTCGTGGATATTTCTCCAAGATCGACCTGTCCAGTTCGACTAGGTCGAGTAACTCCGCCACATCCGAGTCCGACGGCGCTTTGCCTCCGCCTCGGTGCAATCTCAATGGAACCTCGAGGGTCTTCCTGACATTGTGCCTTGGGAACAACGACTCGTACGGGTCTTGAAACACCAACTGCACTTCGCTTCTGAAATTGAACAACGACTTGGCGGAGAGGCTCTTCATTTCTCGACCCTTGTAGAACACTCGTCCTCTTGTAGGATTTTCAAGCCTTGTGAGGACCTTCGCTATGGTGGACTTCCCTGACCCCGTCTCGCCGACTACCCCTACTGTCTCATCGTCGAATATGTCAAGAGAGAAGTCGTCAACTGCCCGCACTTCCTGGTGAGTAAGTGCCCCTCTTCGATACGTCACAGAGACATGGTCTAGCTGAAACAGAGGGGTACGCTCCATGAGACTCACTGGACACGAGGGTGATAGCATGCAGCTGCGTGCGATCCGTCGAGAGTGGTCATCGCGGGGGGCGTGACTGTGCATTCATCAGTGGCATACGGACATCGCGGATGGAAGTGGCATCCTCGAGGCAGGCTCGCGAGAGATGGAGGATATCCCTTGATCACGCGTAACGAACTCCGCTTTTCATAGAGGCTAGGAATCGATTCCAGAAGAAGACCCGTGTATGGATGTAGCGGACGCCGGACCACCTCCTCGGCACCTCCTATCTCTATGGTCCGTCCGCCATACATGATCATGATCTCGTCGCACACCTCAGACAAGAGTGAGAGGTCGTGGGATATCACGAGCATTGATGTCCCATGCTCTCGGCTGAGGCGTTTCATCAGGATGAGTATCTGGCGCTGAGTCACGACGTCCAGGGCCGTTGTAGGCTCGTCTGCTATCAAGAGCTGGGGCCTGAGTTCCATCGCCATGGCTATCGCAACTCTTTGCTTCATGCCACCACTAAGCTCGTGGGGATAAGCTTTCTTGTACTTCGGGTCGATCCTCACTGCTCTGAGCAGGTCATCCATGGTCCTGTTCAAGTCCCGCGTGCTGATGTTTGTGTGCGCGCGAATCGCCTCTGCCATCTGCGACTGTACCTTGTGGACTGGATCGAAAGCGTTCATGGCGCTCTGGAAGACAATCGACGCCTTCCTCCATCTGAGGTCCCTGAGAGACGCCCCGTCCAAGCCAATCACTTCTTGCCCTCCCACATAGACCTCGCCGGAGACTGTGTTCGGCGGTTCAAGGAGTTTCAGCATGGCCAGCGCGAGAGAGGACTTTCCGCACCCAGACTCGCCCGCAAGCCCCATGATCTTTCCCTTCTCGATGCTGAAGTTGACGTTGTCTACTGCTGTGACGGCACCTGACCTCGTGGCGTATTTGGCTGTAAGTCCTCGCACTTCAACGGTGGCCAGTTATCTCTTCAACTCCTAACCCGATCATCATGAAGCCTGTCCCAAGCGCGCCTATCGCCAACCCTGGCGATAGAATCCACCACCAGGCGTTGTAGTAGAAAGCCGACTGCTGAGCCCAGTACAGGATTTCGCCCCAACTGACTATGCTCGTCACGCCAACCCCGATGAAGTCGAGAGTCGCCTCAGCCACAATGGCTGCCGTTACCGTAAGGACCGCATTGGCAAGGACCACTGGCAGGATGTCAGGGAGGATGTAGGAAAACAGGATCTCCCTGGTGCCGACTCCCGTCACCTTCGCCGCGTGCACGTAAGTTCTGTTCTTCCTGGTCAACACCTCCGACCTTACGGTTCGTGCGATGAAGGGCCAAGCAGTAATCGCTATGATGAAGATCACAGTCGTCTCGCTTGGACCCAAGTAGACCGCCAGGAGTATCATCAATGCCAAGGGTGGAATGATCAGCATTATGTCAGTGAGCCTCATCATGACCTCTCCGACGATCCCTCCGAAGTAGCCTGCGACTAGACCAACAAGGGTACCGATCAGCGTGGCAGCGGTAGCGGAGACTACCCCAACGGTCAGGGAAATCCTTGACCCCCAGACCAGTTCCGCGAGGACGCTCCGCCCCCAGTTGTCCGTCCCCAGCGGGAAACGGAGACTTGGCGGAAGGTAAGCAAGGTCCAACGCCGGCTGCACAGGGTTCGAGACCACAAAGGGACCGAAGATGGCGATCAGAACGAATGTGGCTGTGATGACAGTGCCGGAAAGGAGCTTCTTGTTAGAAAACGCGTTTGTGATATCACTAGATTTGATCATGGCTTCGCCCTTGGGTCTATGTATCCGTAAAGCACGTCGGCGACGAAGTTCATCAGGATGACAGCGACGGATATCACAAGGAATGTACCCTGTATCAACGGATAATCGTGCGAAGTGACTGCTTGGTATATCAAGTAACCCACCCCGGGATAGGAAAAGACGATTTCGATGCCTATGGCGCCACTGACTACGAGCCCAAGGTTCATGCTGAGGAGAGAGAAGACCGGGAGCATAGCATTCCTTGCGATGTGGTTCAAGACGATCCTGAAGTCACTGACACCCTTGGCCCTCTCGAGGATAACAAAATCCTCCCGCATCACGTTTATCATGTTGTTCCTCATCAAGAGGAAATAACCGGAGAAGTTGGCGAGGACGAGCGCGAGGATAGGCAAGACAGCATGTAACCCCGCGGATGACAGGAATGACAGAACACCGGTAGAGCTAGTCGAGAACGCGCCGAAGACCGGAAAAATCCTGAACTCTATCCCAAAGAACCAAAGCAGGAACAGCCCAATCCAGAAAGCCGGGAAGGTGTAAATGACTATTGCACCGACAAGGGATGAGTTGTCGAAGAGCGAGCGGGATCTCATAGAAGCCGCAATCCCCAGGAGAGTCCCCAAAATCCAAGAGACGAACACTGCGGACCCAACGAGAAACAGGGTCCACGGAAGCCTCTGAAGTATGATTGAGAGCACCGAGCTTGGATAGAACGAATATGACACCCCAAGATTCGGCGGCCAGCTGAACACCCCGAGCAGATACTTCTCGAACTGCACATAGACGGGCTGGTCGAGCCCGAACTTTATGGTGAGCTGCGCCGCGACGACCTGAGGAAGCCTCGCGTTCGACGCAAGAATCTGTGCCGGACTTTCCGGCAACAGCCGAGGGAGCACGAAATTGAGCACTAACACTACGAAAAAAGTAACTAAGCTTCCAATCGCCCGCGACACCAAGTACCGCGCGTTTACCAACTATCGCAGCAAGGCCGTTCGTCGCGGTTCTCTGTATAAACATTCTCGGACGATTCCTATCAACAGCAACACCACAGATTTCGGCATCAGGAGTCGGTGTGACAGTGACCTAGTCGTCCACATGGAACAGGCGGACGTCATGCGGAGGGAGGACGATCTTGCCTTCTGCTCCACATTCGGTACCTGAAAGCACTTCCCTCACCCTCCCCTTCGCGGCGTAAGAGAGGCGGCGCTCTGTCGACCCATGATTCATCACGAACACTGTTGTTCGACCGCCATTGGTGCGTTCCACAACCTCCACCCCGGTCCCGCCCCTGAATTCCATGCGCCGCCCATCATTCACCTTCAATCCAAGCATAGAATAGAAATCCGAATCCGGGAATCCGCCTACGGTCAGCGCCCTCCCCTTCCCATATCGATGAAGTATCATCGCGGGCGCTCCTTTGAGGAGCGGGTGGTCGTGTACCCCCATGGTCGCCGCGCCCTTTACAGGAGACAGCTCTTCAATCCATCCTGAGCACTTGATTTGTGAGCGGCTCCCGGTCAGCGGGTTCCGAGAAACGCGTATGGTCGTCTCCTTCTCCCCCAGGGGAAGCCTGGAGTATCGTCCTAGGTTGAAGCCGAGCACGTTTGTGAGGATTCCGGGGGGCGATTCGGCCATGACCCTGTTGTATTCGTCCTTGACGAACGACCTTGCCGTGCAGACTATGAAACCGCCCGAGGCAACATACGACTTGATCTTCGAAGCCAGCCGCCTGTCGAAGAGATACATGAACGGCGCGACCACCAGGGAGAACTGCTTCAGGTCCGCATCTGGACCTATGACTTGCGGCACCACACCCGCGTTCCACAGGCCGCGGTACGAAGCAAACAGCTGCTGCATGTAACTTACAGGATGATAGCCGCTTTCAATCACGTCAGAAGCCCACAACGAGTCAAAGCTCATGATGACAGCAACCGACGACTGGAGCCGCGAACCCAGGACTGCGCCGCTGAGCGGACCCAACTCCCTACCTATCTTCTGCATCTCGCGATACCTGTCGTTCGGCTCCCCGTCGTGCCCAAGGACCCCGTGCCAGTACTGTTCCTTCCCTCGAGTGTTCGTACGCCAGTTGAAGAACAGGTTCGCCCTTGACCCGTGGGCGACGGCTTGGTAGAACCAGTCCCTCATCTCACCCTGCTCTGGCAGCAGCCCAATCATCGTGGTATGGACCCCCTCCGGCGAAGGGACCGTATGTCCGTCCGTTTGACCGGCCTGGAGCTCGGTCACGTAGAAGCTCCCCGACTTCGAGGAGCCGCGCGCGACAGCGAACTGCATGGCGTTCCAAGCTGGGTCCGTCCGGTCTGATCGCCCCTTCGGATACAGGTCCAACGAGACGAAGTCCATGAATCGACCCAACTCGAAGGAGTCGACCTCGACAAACGAACTTAGCTGCATCCTGTTAGTGGTGACAAACTTCCCGGGGCTGACATTCTTGACCGCGTTAACTTGCAGCGCCAGGTATCTTTCGAACGAGACCGACCTGAAACGGACCCACTCGATGGCCAGGCTCCTGTTCCAGGCGTCATAGGGAGGAGACGGCGGCGATATCTCGTCCCAACTACCATACCTGTGGCTCCAGAACGAAGCCCCCCAGATTTCGTTGAGATTGTCGATGTCAGCGTACTTCTCTGCGAGATGTCGCCTGAACTGGGCGATACAGCTGGCACAGTAACAGTACTTCCAAGGCGGCGATTCCCCCCAACGCGCTTCGTTGTCGATCTGGTATCCAATGACTGCATCCTCGCGGCTGAAAGTTGAACTCAGAGCTGATACGATCTCTTTGGTGTACGCCTGGTACGTCGGACTGTTGGGACAATATTCGTGCCATTTTCCATATTCTGACTTCACACCGTGGCTGTCCACCAGGAGGACGTCCGGATGCTTGGCCACGAGCCAAGGCGGAGGGGAAGCTGTAGGCGTCCCAATGATGGTTTGGATCCCCGCCTCTTTCAGCATCTTGACCGCGTTCTCCAGCCACGAGAACTCGTATCGACCTTCCTCGGGCTCCAAGTCTGACCACGCGAACTCCCCCATCCTCACGACGTTTGAGCCTGAGCGTTTCAATAGTTTGACGTCGACCGGGAGTCGGTCACGCGCCCAGTGCTCAGGATAAAACGCGGCGCCTAGGCCGATCTCGTGCATCTTTGAACAACGGCTGTCTCGAGTTATATAACTCGTTCACCGAAGTCGTAAGACTTGAGAAGCCGGGGGCTGGCATTGAAGCCGATGATGCAGCGACCGACATGAAAGTTGTCATAGGCAGCGTCTCGGCCCTTGTGGCTTCATTCACCTACCAGTTCGCAGGAGCCATGTTCACCTTGCTCGCCCCGCTCTACTTCGTCATAGGGCTTCATCTTTCCCCTACCGAGATCGGGATAGAGTTCACAGTCCTCGGGCTCGGGACCCTGATTTTCGAGCCTCTGTGGGGGATTCTGACAGACCGGGTCCCGAATTCGGTGCTGCGACCAACAATCGCGGTGTCGTCGTCTGCAGCCTTCGTCGCGCTCGCGTCGTCCAGGAGTTTTCTGACCATAGCAGGGGTCGTGTTGGCGATTGGCGGGCTCGTCGCAGGGATGGCTGTCGTTCAGAGGTCAGAAGCCACCAAGGGCGTCGAGGGGCACCGCAGAGGAGGCACGCTCGGAGTTCTTGGTTCGGTGGTGTCTGCCTCGCGGATCGCCGGCATCTTGGCCGGGGGGTTCGTCTTCAGCGAACTCGGCTTCGTGCTGGGGTTCTACATCGCCGCAACGTTGGCTGCAGTCTCGTCGCTCCCCATGCTAGTCTCTCCTCTCCGGCAAACTGACAACCTGATGAAGGCAAAAGAGAAGCTGGACGACCGGCGCCCACTGCCGAAGCTGAAGGTTCTGTCCGGGAGCGCCATAGCTATCGGCGCATTCGTCGGCCAGACGGTGATGACCTCGTTGATAGTCATCGTGATGGCAAGAAGCCCCGTCTCTGCAACCCCTCTTGAGATCGCTGCCATGCTGGCGACATACAACCTGAGCGTGATGATCTTCCAACCGATAATCGGCTTCGTTGGGATGCGCAGGGCTGACTCCTGGATCGCTGCCGGACTTTGCGTCGGGATGGTCGCCTATGCGACCCTCGTCTTCGCTCGGTCTCCGATGCTGTTTTACGTCTCCGCTTTGACGGGAGGTCTCGCTTTCTCCGCGCTCACTCCGTTGAACCTGGCCAGTTTCATCTCCCTGGGCGGGAAATCGAGGGAAGGGACGATGATCGGAGCATATGGAGCGGCGGAAGACGTAGGGGTGACTATAGGACCCTTCGTCTTCGGATTCCTGCTAGGGTCCGCTGGCGTGACAAGCGCATACCTCTCAGTCGTCGCAATCTATGCCATAGTGTTCGCGTTCTTCGTCTGCTCAAGACTCTTGCGGAGCAGCAACAGCTAATCCGATTTGTCCGTCTCCGCTGTCGCGGACCGCCACTCGCACCGGATGCCTAGCTCAGCGCTGAATTCTAAGCAGCCTTGGGGCCTTCGCTTGCTTTCGCGCGCCGCCGCCGCGAGTAGACATAGGTGGTCGATACCGCTGCAATCAGGAGCACTACGACCGCAGCTGTCAGGAGCCCATACGAGCCAGCTATCCCACTGCCGGAAGTGCTCTGGCTTGTCGTGGACGTGAGGGTGATGGTCTGAGTTTGAGGCGCGTGAATCGTGGCTAGAGCGGTCCAGTTGAGCACACCAGACCCTATGTCGAAGTACCCATTCGTGGGCCAGCCGGTGAATGTGCTGTTGTACGCCCAGATTGTCTGCGGATAGTCCAGCGTCAGGTACGGGACGTATACGTTTGTGAGATTCTCGAGCTGGTAGGCGTATGGCCTGACATTGGCCGGAGTGGAGTACTGACTCATCGTCCCATACGTCTGGTCATAGAGCGCGGTAGCCTGAGGCGTCCCCATCCAGTAGGGCTGGGTGACGGCGAACGTGGCAGATGGGGGCACCTTGGGCGCCAGCGCGAACACAGGCACCGGATAGAAGCCACCAGTCCAAGTGTACAGGACCATCTGGTTGCCCATCGGCCCCGCATGAAGATCCTGCTTCAAAGTTGGGACCTGAACCGTCTGATACGTCGTGGGTATCCCTGCGCTTGTGAGGGTCAGGCTCAGGGCCTCAGCAGACAGGACGTCGTTTGAGTTCGGGCCGTCAGTGATGATAGTGAGCGTCAGCGGCTGTCCGTTGGGCTGATACCACTTCCCGCCACTCAGGGTATAGCCTGCACTCTTCAGTAACTGGGTCGCTTCAGACATGCTGTTAACATACGGCTGCAAGGACGGGTTGGTGTAATAGTTCCCCGGCGGATACGCGCTGGCGCCACCAGGAGAAGCGAAGCCGTTCCAGCCTTCGTCCACGATGGCGGTGTAGTTGACCATGTGCGCCAGGGCGAGCCTGAAGTTCAGATTGTTGAACGGTACGCTGGAAGAGTTCCACAGAAGAAGCGTCGGATACTGGTAGGATTCCTTGATGAGTTTTATCGAGGGCGTCGATGAGAAGGCACCCACGTCGCTGGTCGCGATCTGCCCCACGTCTGCGGCGCCGGTCTTCAGCAGAAGGGGAGCGGATGAAGAAGCGGTTGTCAGTGCAATCTGAAGCGTCTTGATAGCGGGTACGCCTCCCCAATAGTATGGGTTGGCGAGCATCGTTATGGTCCCTTGGCCCGATTGGTAGTTCGAGACGTAGTACGGCCCGTCCACGACATCAGTCCCGAAGTTCCTGAACGAAGACACGTTCTCGTTCTTCCATATGTGATATGGAAGGACAGGCCACGTCGTCTGGGACATGAGGTAGGTTCCAAACTGGGCGGTGGAGCTGTTGAGGACCACTTGCATGTCACTCGCGTTGCGGGCAGTCATCGACACGACGTTCGGCGCCCATGAGAATGGGTAATTGGCCGGCTGGAGAGCTACGCCCAATGTGTATATCAGATCGCTTGCGTTTATCGGCACGCCATCCGACCACTTCGCTCCAGGTCTTACGTTGAAGTTCCAGACCGTGTAGTTCGAGTTGGAAGAGTACGAATTGACAAGCGACTGCTGAGGGTTCACGGAGCCGTTCGGGTTCAGCGCACCGAAGAATGCGTATTCTAACTGGATGACCCACCAGTCAGGCCATGTCGCACCGAAGGGATTCAGCGTGGTCAGGGTCCCAGCGAATGTCATCTTGAGGGTCCCGTTTGAAGCCGGAGATGATTGCGCGTTCACGACCCCAGGCGAAACCAAGGTCACGTTGCCGAGAAAGGTGATTGTTCCGAGAGCCAGAAGAGAACAGACCAGTGCGACCTTCAGGAAATTGCCCAAAGACTTCCCTTGGGACATCGTACGTCGTTTCCGGCGTGGCGAATATATGTCTTTTAGGGGTCATAGGAGCTTGCACGGCCCAGGCGTGTAGCTCAGAGACTTGGTTCGAGCGCTCCTACGTCGATTAAGAGGTCCGTGAAGTCTTCTGACCAGACGGGCTGGCACGGTTCAGGAATCCATCCATATGCCGAACGGAGCGGATGAGAGCGGGACCGGCAGGACCTCCGCGAGAAGCGGAGCTTCTTGGGACCCCTTTCACCGCGGCTGGTGGCTCGATGGATCTGTCCTACGAATCAGTCGTACGGGCACAAGAATCTTCGCGCAAGGCGTCGACCTTGCGCCTCCATGGTTCGTAGCGCGATTCAGAAGACGCACTGGCTGGGGCCAGCTGCAGGCTTAAAGACCTAGAGATTATCTGTCCGCCTGAATGGATTCGTTCGCATCTCACAAGGTCAAACTTGACTCTTCGGGCAGGCTGAAGCCGTGGCTTGGTCCGGAGTCGCGGGCGTACGACCGCGTCATGAAGCTGGCGTGGGATTTCATCAGAAAGGTGCCTGTGGAAGATAACGGCTTGAGGTCTTATCTTTCCTACCCTACGTTCTCAAGCGATCCACCGCACAGGGGCAAGGCGTGGCCGCACAACCCCGCTGGGCTGTACTCGATGTTCGTCGATTCCCTAGTCAGGTACTACCCATATTCAGCGGAAGAAGACCTCGTCGGTCTGGTGGGGGAGATGCTAGACTACACGCTAGCCCACGGATTGACCCCCAAGGACTGGGTCTGGGCGGGGGTCCCGTTCGCGAGCAGCGACTCGGGGGCGAGGGAGTACCAGGGAGCGGACGAAGCCGCTTACACAATAAAGCCGCCGCCGCGCAACTACATACACGAGCTCAGGCCGGGGACGGGTGACGGGATCGGCGTCATCGAGCCAGACAAAGTCAGCGAGTTCGGCCGGGCGCTGGTCCAGTATTATAGCGTCACAGACAAGCGGGAGTATCTGGAAGCCGCTGAACGCATGGCGGACGCTTTGCTGAAGAACGTCCGTCCATCCTCTTACGACAGACCCCCATGGCCTTTCAGGGCGTTTGGCTGGAACGGAAAACCTCGAGAAGAATACACGTCGAACATGGTTGCCCATCTGAAGTTCTTCGATGAACTTACGAAGGTGAGCCACAGCAAGCGGTACGGCAAGGCGAAGAAAGAAGCCTGGTCCTGGCTGGTAAGCTACCCGCTCAAATCGAACAAATGGAAGGGATACTTCGAGGACATCATGCTGGATCCGATGAACCAGAACAGGGAACAGTACTCTGCACTTGAGACTGCAAGATACCTGCTCGAACAGCGCGAAGCGCTCGACGCGGATTGGAAAGAGCACGCAAAGAAGATACTGGACTGGGTAGAACTCACGTTCGGGGAAGAAAGGTGGGGCGCAGTATTCGTCAACGAGCAACTCTGGTCGTTCTGCCCCATGCCGAGTCACACCGCCAGGTTCGCGTCTGTTTGCGCAATGTGGTACGAAGCCACAGGGGACAAAAGCTACCGAGAGAAAGCGCTACGGAGCTTGAACGCGTCGACCTACTTCGTCGGTGCCGATGGAATGGTCGACACCTTCCCACAGCAGATTGTAGACGGAGACGAGACGATAACAAGGCCGGGGGACCCATGGTTCTCCGACGGATATGCAGACTACATCAGGAATGTGGCGGCCACCATCGGAGCAATCCCCGAACTGGCACCGTCTGGAGAGGATCACCTGCTGAGGTCGACTTCGGTCGTGAAGCGGATTTCATATGCCAGCCAGAAGGTGGAATACGAGACTTGCGACCTCGAAGCGCGCGAAGTACTTTCGTTGTCTTTCAAACCAGCGGTGATCTCCATCGACGGGAAGCCAGTCAAAGGCGCTAGCCGAAACGCAAGAGCGAAGTGGTCTGCGACGGGTCGCGGAGGGGTCTTATGCCTGTGGCACACGGGCAGGAAGGTCTCGATCTTGGGACAAGATTGAACGAGCTTACAGACTTAATACCAGAAGCTACCGTACCAACCTAGAGAATTGGGCGAGACGAACAAAGAGGTAGAGCACCTCTTCCTCGATTTCATGCAGATGAAAGACTTCGCGAAGGACCCGCTCGTGATGAAGAGCGCGCAGGGGGTCTGGTACGAAGACGTCCACGGCAAGAGATACCTCGACGGGCTCTCTGGTGTCTTCGTGGTCAACGTGGGCCACGGGAACAGGAGGGTGATCGACGCGATGAAGCAGCAGCTCGACGAGCTGGCGTTCGCGCCCCCCCTCCACGCCACCAACATGCGCGCCATAGAGCTGGCAGCCCTCCTGGCCAAGGTGACCCCCGGGGACCTGCACACGTTCAAGCTCCTCAGCGGCGGCTCCGAGGCGACAGAATCGGCGATGAAGCTCGCGCGTCAGTACCACAGGCAGACGGGCCACCCGCAGAAGTACAAGGTGGTCTCCAGGTACGAGGGGTACCACGGCGCGACGCTGGGCGCGCTGGCGGCGTCCGGGGTGACGAAGAGGAGGTCGACCTTCGAGCCCCTCCCTGGGGGGTACGTCCACGTCTTCCCGCCCACCTGCTACAGGTGCCCCTACGGGCTGAAGTATCCCGAGTGCGGCGTGCTGTGCGCCAGCATAGTCGAGAGCGTGATAAAGCAGGAGGACCCGGCGACGGTCTCTTCGCTCATAGTGGAGCCCATCGGGAACAC
>JAFLYY010000006.1 GCA_029785825.1 Nitrososphaerota archaeon
CTAGGTTGCCGCCGCTCATGACGTAGTGCTGGTTTGCAGCGTTGGTTATGATGCCGGCCATGCCAAGGCTGAGGGGGGTCGAGGTGGCTGCGATAGCGGTTGGTGAGAGGATGACAAGCGCTGTCAGAACTGAAAGCATAGTAAGGCCGATTGTTCTCTTCGTTTTCATCGTGTCTGTGAGCGTCCGGGCGCCTGTAATAGTCGATTTTGCCGTTTTCCCAATACTACTGCCGGGAGACATAGAAGGCCGACGCCGCCGTAGCCGCCCATGGCGGCGAGCTGGATCGCAGGCGCGAGCTCGGGCTGAAGGCACAGCTGGCCGTGCAAGCCCACTGCCCCGCCAGATGACCAATGCACAGAGCGGCGCGTGTCTCGTTTGTCACCGCCGCCCGTCTGGTCGTCCCACTAAGAGCGGGATTCTCTTGGACCCCTGGCAAGGCGCCTCTGGGCTGCAGTGCTGACCAGGTCGACCGATTTTTCACGTATTTCACCACCACCTGGGCTTCCGCAAATAGAGACCATGGGACGAACCGAGTCCCGTTCCTTCGGTCGGCAAGTGGCAGGAGATGAGTCTCATGAAAAAAGCTGGAAGGGATGACTTGCCGTTCGTTGCTTCCCTAGATTGACGTGAACGGCGTCCCGTAGACGGTCATCCCTTCGGTCCCCTGCATTGGGAGGTGTACTAGGCCCATGAACTGTGGCGACGCGAATGGCGCGCATCCGGTGCTGCCCGCGCTTGGATCGATCGATGGGTGTGGTACACTTGAAGGCGATGTCATCGAAGCAGACAGTGCGACTGGTTGACTCCCTGTCAGGCTGACGAATAGAGCCCCGCCTGGTACCACGGTCATTGTAGTGCCCGATACGGCTTCTGCTGCTTGAGAGTTGATGCCGGGTATCCTGAGGCCCTGAGGGAGGCTGCTAGGGTATTGCAGGGTGAACGACAGAACGCCCGTGAAGGTGTTCTGGGTCGACTTGATGTCGGATATGGCGAACGTTCCGCAGGCGACCACCGTGGGCGCCTGCCCGCTCGACTGGACCGCAGCCTGGGTGATGACCCAGTAACCGCTGATTGGAGGAGAGGCGGCGAATGCCGGCGCCGATGCGCCGAGGAGTGCGAGCGCTGTGACCAATGAGAGTGCGCTGATTGCCAGTGATTTCTTCGTGTTCATTAGCTCCGGAGTACTGCCTTGGGCTCTATAGTCGATTTTTGCCGTTTTCCTGATAACTGCACGTTCCTGACCAAGATGTATGAAATTCTTGCACGCCGTGTGTGAGACCACTGATCGCCTGGGGCGCAAGCGGCATGGCGGAGTCGCCTGTTCTAGTCGAAGTACGGGAGTATGCTGATCCCCGTCGGGGTGAACGCCACGGTGTGGTACTTCCTGCTGTGCTCCGTCCCTCTCAGCTTCTTGACCAGGAACCTCGTCCTCAGCTCCATGTTCTTCCCTATGTAGTTCTCCAGCTGGAATATCCCGTCCGCCACGAACTCCTCGATCCCGCTGTTCATGGGCTGGTCAGCCTGGAACTTGCTCACAGTCATCAGCGTGGTGATCCCCTCCCTCTTCAGGGTCTTGTATACCAGGTGCATGAGGAAGCTGTAGTCGAACTTCTCCTTCGCCCCGCTCAGGAAAGCGGTGAGCGAGTCCACGACGAGCCTCTTGGCCTTTATGTCGTCCAATGCCGCCAGGAGCGTCTCGATGTTCGACCCCATCCCTCTCCCTTCGAGAGACTCCAGGTCGAGGAGCTTCACCTTCTTCTCCTTCTCCAGCGCGTCGAAGTCCATCCCGAAGAGCTTCATGTTGCGCTTGAGGCTCCCGATGTCCTCTTCGAAGGTGGCGAACACGGCGTGCTCGTCGTCCACCTTTGCCGAGTTGTAGACGAACTGGGACGAGAAGATTGTCTTCCCGGTCCCTATCCCACCTACTAGAAGGACGAAGTCTCCCTGCTGCAAGCCTCCCTGGATGAGCGGGTCGAGGCCCACGACCCTCGTCGGCACCCGCTGGGCGGCTACGCTTTCCATACGATCGCTCTTCCGGAGGGAGGTGGTATATGAGCCTCCTTTCCGTTTTTCGCATCAGCCAGGCGTGAGTATATAAGCAAAGTTGCCGACGGACAACGGATATAGACCTCAGATTCACAACCCTCTATTAGGCGTAGGCTCCGTGAAACCCGCGACAATGGGTGCCTTCGACAAGATAAAGCGGAGGAACCTCGACTACCTCCTCATCGAGACCATCAAGCAGATCGGGGTCTCCAACTACTCCCTCCTCGCGAGGATGACGGGGATCAACCCCGAGACAGTCCGCTACAAGGTGAACAAGCAGCTCACGAAGTACGGCCTGGGGGTCCAGGTCAACCTCAACCACGCCGAGCTCGGGATGTCAGCGGGGCTGATGGTGGTGGACGCGGAGCCCAGCCAGGAATGGCTCGGAGAGGTGAGCTACCTCTTCTTCGAGGGGAAGGCCATAGGCGCGTCGAAATACGTGGGGCTCTACGCGGTCCCATTCCGGTTCAAGAAGAAGTACATCGACGTCATGTCGTTCCTCAAGCAGCAGAAGCGCATCACCGACTACGCCATCTACGAGGCGAAGTGGCTCAGGTACCCCTCCTTCAGGCCCGAGTTCTACGACTTCGACGCCAAGAAGTGGAAAGTGGACTGGCGCAGGGTCGAGATGACCCAGGGGGAGAGCGGCGCCACCACGCTGGACGTGAACAGGGACGCCGAAGTGGACTACATGGACGTCAAGATACTGAAGGCGATGCAGGAGAACCCGACGGTGAGCATAGTCAAGGTGGCCGCCGAGATCGGGGCCAACCCGCGGACCCTCAGGTACCACAACGCCGAGCACGTCGTGAAGGGCAAGCTGATACTCAACAGCAACGTGAGGTGGAGGCGCCCCGCCATCGAGGGGAAGCCGGGGGAGCTGATGCAGATGCTGACCCTCGTCAAGGGGGTCGGCCAGGAAGGGGTCGTCAAGACGAGGAAGGTCATGAACAAGATCCCCTTCACCTGGCTTGAGGGAGGGTCAGAGGTCGGGGACTACTTCGCCCTGCTCGACGTCCCCATGGACAAGCTTTACGAGACCACGAGGTACATCGAGAGCAACACCGAAGACGTCAGGAGCTCCCTTTCCATCATCATGCTCGACAGCCAGAAGTCGCGCTACCTGCACATCCCTGAGGAGATGTTCGACCCCAAGCGGGGGTGGACCCTCCCCAGCTACAGGCAGGAGATGGCCAAGATAGGAGACGGGGAAGAGCGACGGCACTCCTGACCTCCGCCTACCGGGAGTTCGTCCTCGGGGGGCACCTTCTCGCCATCGGCACGGCGAGCATAGCCGCCGCCTCCGCGGCGCTGATGGGCCTGACCGCGACCCCGCTTCTGCTCTTCATGGCCTACCTCTTCTCCTACGGCGCCTACATGATGAACAGGAGCACCGAGATGGACTCGGACGCGGTCTCGCACCCTGACAGGACGGCCCATCTCGGCTCGAGGAAGAGATACCTCCCCGCGATCTCGGCAGGGTGCTTCCTCCTGGGGTACGTCCTCGCCTACACGGTCAACCTGATTTTCTTCGGCGCCCTCTTGGTCCCGCTGGCGTTCTCTGCGCTCTACAGCGTAGGGTCGAGGCGCCTCGTGGGGGTGATAGGGGTGTCCAAGCTCAAGGACAAGCTCCTGGTGAAAAACCTCTTCGTCTCTCTCGGGTGGTCGCTGATCCCCGTGCTCGTCGGTCTGTACTACCTCCGCTTCGAGGAGGTCCTCGCCCTCATGGGGGGGCTGATATTCCTGAGGCTGATGGTTAACACCCTGATATTCGACGTCCGTGACGTAGAAGGCGACAGGGCGCAGGGGATCAGGACGGTCCCGGCTGTCTATGGGGTACGCCGCACGTACACGATGATGACGGCCATCGACGGGGTCGCGCTAGCCTACCTGGCCGCGGCCGTCTCCTTCGGGCTCCTCCCTCTACCAGCCATCGTGCTAGCTCTCCTCCCCGCCTACTCCATCTTCTACGCCTATCTGGCCAAGAAGCCAGGGGCAGACCTGGGGTTCATCTGCGACGTCGTCGTCGACGGGGAGTACCTCCTATGGGGACCGCTGATGTACATTGGAGCGGCGCTCATCTAGGCAGGCGGAGCCGAAGGTATCCGCCCCGCAGAGCTTCACGGAGGCCGTGGAACCGTACAGGGAGGCGTTGCAGGAGTACTTCTCCTCGAAGAGAGCAGAAGGGAGCCCTCTCTCCGAAGCCATAGCAGGGATCATCGACGCCGGAGGGAAGAGGCTGAGGCCGGTGATAGCGATGCTGGTCTGTGAAGCCGTGTCCGGGTCGTTCGAGAAGGCGCTCCCCGTCGCGGCGGCTTTCGAGCTGGCGCACTCCGCTTCGCTCATCCAGGACGACATAATCGACGAATCGGCCGTCAGGCACGGTCAGATGGCGACCCACAAGAAGTACGGCGAGACGAAGGCCATCCTCATCTCCGACATGATGATATTCGAGATATTCCTCGAGCTGGCGAAGTACGGGGGCTCCGGGATGTCTGCGACGCGCCTGGCCAAGCTAAGCTCGTACATCGGGAACTCCGCCAAGTTCACCGCCGAGGGGGAGTTCTTCGATTCTATCCTGGCAGAGAAAGGCTCGGCCACCGAGGAGGAGTACGTCAAGCTCGCCGAGCTCAAGACAGGCTCTCTTTTCGCGGCGGCGGCTGCCTGCGGCGCCATAGCAGGGAGAGGGACTCTAAAGCAGGTCAACGCTTCCTATCAGTTCGGACGCAACCTCGGGATTTCGTTCCAGATAAGGGACGACATACTGGACATCGTGGGGAACGAAGAGGCGACGGGCAAGCCCCTCCTGAAGGACCTCCAGAACAACGCGTCGAACATGGTCCTCATCCACGCGCTCTCTCACGCCGACAACTATCAGAAGCAGTCGATCCACTCGATGCTGTACAAGAAGTGGTTCGCGCTCCAGGAGATACAGGCGCTCATGAAGACTCTGGACCAGCTGGGGTCGATTGACCACTCCAACGCGGTGGAGAGGAACTACGCCGCAGCGGCGAAGAAGGCGCTGGAGGCCCTCCCCGCGTCCGCCGCCAGGTCCAAGCTGGAGCAGCTGACAGAGGGGCTGGGGTCGAGGACCAAATGAGCGCACTGGCCCGCTGGGAAGCGTGAGGGCGATCCTGCCGCCATCGTTCCGTGGAAAGAAGGCAAGGCCATGGGCGTGACATCCTCCCACGGGTAAACCCGTGGGCTTCCAGCCCCTGTTTCATGGCGTTCCACGTCCCTTGGGCCGCGGTCCGATTCAAGCGCCAATGCATCCATCCAAGGGCTGAAGCGCCCGGGCCCGGGCCTTCTCGCGCCGTTTGGCAAAGGCTTTTGTGCGAGCTGTTGGGAGTCGACGCCAGAGTTGAAAGCGGCCGCAGTCATGCAGAGGCTGAAGACCAGGGTCGAAGGGCTGGACGACCTTATGGAAGGCGGACTGGTGAGGGGAGACATACACCTCGTGGCCGGGGGGCCAGGGACAGGGAAGACCGTCCTGTCCGCGAACATAGCCTACAACGCCGCCACGGCTGGGGAGAACGTGGTCTACGCCACGTTCGAGGAGTCCGCGGAATACCTGAGGCGCAACCTGAAGCTGCTCGGGCTCGACGTGGTCCCGCTGGAGAAGGAGGGGAAGTTCTCCATAGTGGACCTCGAAGCCCTGAAGGGGCAACAGCTCGAGACGAACATCTCGACCCTCATACAGGCGACCAAAGACTCGAAGGGGACCCTCTTGGTCATAGACTCGGTCACGGCGCTCCTCCTCGCCTGCGAAACCCAGTTCGAGATGAGGACGTTCATGAAGTCGGTCTACACCTCGCTGAAGGCTGAGGGGATCACCACGATACTGACCGCGAGCCTAGCCAACGGCGGGAAGATCGGGTTCGAAGGCTTCATGACCGACTCGGTTATGCTGATGGAAAACTGGGAAGACGAGGTCCAGATGAAGACCAGGTTCGTCATACTCAAGATGAGGGGGACGAACCACAGCAAAAGGTACCACTCCGTCGTCTTCGGACCCAAGTTCGCCGTATCTAGATTCTGACCGGATTGGCGGTAACTGGACTGTCACTTCTGAACATCTCCGTCGATCTGTTCGCCCTAGCGGTCACCTGGGCCTCGCTCTTGTTCGTACTGAGGCAGAAGCCGAGCCAGTACCCATACCTGAGGAGCATACTCGCCCTCGTCCACGTCTTCTTCGGGCTAGTCGTCGTGCTCGACGTCATGAGGCACCTTTACGGAGGGTCCGCGGCATACATCGAGACCTACTCGTTCCTCGCCCCCGACCTCATCTACCTAGACGTCGCCCTCCTCACGACCCTGGCATATTCGATCTACATGAGGCCCGGAGGGAGGGGGGTCGCCCAGAGGCTCAAGTCGATGTTCTTCCGCTGGCCCCACGGCCTGATACTGGGGGCGTTCATGGCCTTCATAGCGTCGACCGAGGGGTACCTCACATACTTCAGGCCCTACACCATAGTCCTTCTCACCTCGCTGGGGGGGAGCCTCGTCCCGTCCCCCAAGTTCAACTCCACGTTCCTCGCCCTCTCGCTGGGGACCCTCGCCTTCTTCCTCGCTTATCCGACCCTGCTCTTGGTCAAAGCGGCCAGCCAGTCAAATGACCCGGGGACCAAGCGGCGGCTCTTCGCCCTCCCGTTCTGCTGGTTCGGGATCGGGGCGGAGGTCCTGGTGTTCAACGGGTTCCTTGTCACCCTGGGTTACGACCTCATCCCCATCGGGTATTCCATCGCCGGGATCCTCTTCGGCGTGACTGCGGCGATATTCAGGAGGGCGTCCCTCCTCTCCACGTTCTTCGAGCCGGTGCACGGGGGCGCCTCCCCGGGGGGCCAGCCTTTGGTCGAGGAGGGGGCGGTGCTCGACGTCCCGGTCTCCATCCTGCTGGAGGTCGACCCTTCGTCCAGGTTCGAATCGGCGGTGGCAAGCCTGGCGAGAAAGAAGACAAGGGCAGGAGGTCTGGTCTACGTCTTCAGCTCCAGGGGGAGCCCGGTCTACAAGGGGCTTGCGGGGATCGAGGGGGTGAGGTTCTACGTGATGACCTCGGGGGTGTCCTACCCCAGCTCTTCCGACAGGCAGAACGAGCTCCTGGTGCCGAGGGACGACATGGCGGTGATGCTCGACCTCATCGACAAGACGATATCTTCCACCAGCGGCACCCCGGTCTCACTCGTCTTCGACAGCATCTCCGACTTCATCATATACCAGGGGCTCGAGTCGACCTACAAGTTCCTCAAGCAGTCGAACGAGATAACCTCCAAGCCCGGCGTTTCCGCGGTGTATCTGCTCACCTCGAACGCGCACGACGAAAGGGTAGTCAGCCTCATCCGGAGCCTGTTCAGGATGCACGCGACATACGACCAGGCAGGGATCAGGGTCACCAAGGGCGCCCCCGCGGCTGGGGCTTAGAACTTCGCGCTTGCGGCCGGCGCCGTGGCGTTGACCTCGTCGATGACCTTGGAGTAGGCCATGAGGACGGCGATGGCCTTGTCTGTGAGCTCGTACCTCTTCCTCCTCCCGTAGGTGGCCAGGTTCAGGAGGCCGCCCTGTTCGAGGGCTTCTAGATGCTCCTTCAAGGCGTTCCAGGACAGATTCGCCTTGTACATGATCTGAGTGGGCTTCTCCGCCCCTGCCTTCACGCAGGACAGGATGTCCATCCTTATCTCAAGGTGCGACCTTCTGAGGGAGATGCAATGCCTGAGTGTCGCCGGTTCGTCCAGACCGAGGAAGCCGTACTTCGCCTCTGCCAATGTCAGGCGATTCACGTATAAATAACCCATATAAGGATTATGGATTTGTCGCCTATTTTCAGCAGATAACGCCACCATGGCGTGATATGCGCAGAAGACGGAGAGGGGAGTTTGAAAATCCGAGACTATGTCAAGGGGCGCTTCGCGGGCCGCGCCGTTCGTTCACCGTCTCGATGATCCGGGTGAAGCTGGCCAAGACGTCGATGCCTTTCACCGTCAGCTGGTAGTTCCGCTTGCTCCCCTCCGTCATCCTCTCCAAGAGCCCGATCCCGACGAGCGAGCTGAGGCTCGACTGCAGGGACGTCCAGGCCAGGTTCGCCCTGTACATTATCTGGGTAGGCAGGTATGCACCCTCGTGCACCACCCTGAGGATGTCCATCTGAATCTCTAGCTGGGACCTTCTTGCTTGGTGCGTCCGCCTTTCTTCGAACTGTTCGAACAGGTCGCTTGTGGACTGACCCAATTTGTTGACCGGCGCTTGGTAGTCGGATAACCTATATAACTATTACAGAAATATCATGCAGATTCTTATTCCGTGTCGGCTTCGTTCTTGCGCCATACTTGTTTTGGCGGACAGGTTATAGGTCTTTTTGTTGTTTGAATTCCTTCAAACTTTGTTACATAACTATGAAGGAGATGCGTATTGACATCTAGAAGATACGAATTCTCGGAGGTACTGTTCTGGAATGCGGCATATTTCCTTAGGAGGTGCATACCACAAATGCCTGGCGTTGATGCGTTCTCGCGCCTGGTCCCTGGCCGCGCTTGTCGGGGGGGTAGGGATAGCGATGACAGTCCCAGGCTTCCTGCCGCCTTTGGGCCAGAGCATCCTCCTCGGTTCTTCGATAGGCCTGATAGTCGTCGGCCCGGTACGTGGGTTGGCGATACCCAAGCCCTCGATGCCCAAGCAGCCGCCGGAGGATAAGCTGAGGGGCCTGGTGAAGGCCAGGGACAGGGAGAGGGGAGCCCAGCGCGAGGAGATCCTCGACTCCTTCGACAGCCTCCTCGAGAAGGTCGAGGACATGGACGACCCCGCGGTGAAAGAGAAGCTCGTCCGGAACTTCGACCGCTTCGTGGGAAGGCTCACGGCGCACTACCCCGAATGGGACGCGGAGGGGAGGCTGAGGACCTACGTGCTGATGGAGAAGATAGGAAACTCCCTCTCGCTCCAGAACGCCGACGTCTACCTCGGCCTTGCATACCAGACCCTGGTGGCAAGGGGGGCTGAAGCGACTGAGATCTCCCATGAGACGCTCAACGGGAAGGTGAGGCGGATGTACCTTGACCCGAGGAGCGAATGGACCCGCTACCTGGCCGGGACGCTCATATTGATGAACAGGGAGGACGAGGAGTACGCGAAGGAGATGGTGGCCGACGCCATACACCTATGGAGCGACGAGCGGTTCGACAGGTCGCTCCCCGACTTCAAGGCGGTCAGGCAGCTTCCGGACTCGACCAGGCGGGAGGTCGAGGACATGGTCGAGAAGGAGATGGAGAAGGCGCGGACCGCCGGGGACGTCGGGGTGATACTCAGGGCCAGAGAGATAATGGAGAGCATCATACTCTCGCGCAGGGAGCAGCCTAGGCGGGACGCCGGGCCGGCTGGTTCGTTGTAGGAGCCGCGGCAGACCAGGGCGCTTGGCGCGGTAGACGAAGGCTGCGGCCAAGTCGCTGCAGGCGGTTCCCGCTGAGCCGGCAGCGGCCGGCACACAGGCGCGTGATGCGGCGGCCAACCGGCCGGCGGGGGTCAGCCTTCCGCCTTTGTCAGCTGGAGCCCGACGCACCTGCAGGCAGAGATCAGCATGCACCCCCGGGGGGCGCGTGTCGGCGGCTTCAGACTCCGAGTTCCGGGTGATCACGGTCGATGGGGGCCCGGGCAGAGTCGGTGGTGAGCGCAGTCATCGGAACGACGCCCCTTCGCGTCGTGCTGCGGGTCCGAGGCAGCTCCCAACGCAGATGAGGATGGACGCCGTGCACGGGCGGCTCCGTAGGCAGCGGGGCGCCCTCTGGTCAGGGCAGCCGAAGACGGGCTGTTGCGGCGGCTCGGCACTGATCGGCCACGCCTGTCGCTTTGGCGGAGGCTGCCACGCCTGCAATCATCGCAGGGCCGGGTGCAGGCGGGCTCGCCGCGCACGCGGAGCTCCACGTCCACCATGGCGTCAGACGGTAGCTTTCGGTCTCAAGTCTTCTTAGGCTGTGAGCCTGTCTTGAAGAAGTAGCCGACCAGGAACACAGCCGCGATCACGACGATTACGCCTATGAAGACATAGTCTGGGGCGTAGCCGTACACCCCTACAACCTGAACGGGGCCGTTCACGGGTACGACGACGGTCCCTTGCTGGTTGGGCGTCTCGACCCCGTTGACCAGCGTTTCCGTGAGCGTTCGTGTCAGCCCGAGGCTTGCCGGCAACACGGTAGGGAAGGAAACGGCGGTCGACTTGCCTCCCAAGACCCACTCGCTGGTCACGCCGAGGGGCGATGACTGAGTGACCTGGTACTCGACGCTGTACTCCGCCGTGAGGTTCATCGTCGAGTTGACAGGCACGCTGATTTGGTTTGTCCCGTTCATTCCGGCCCATCCGGCGAAGACGAGCCTCTCTTCGTTGTTCACAGGGAGCTGACCCGGCACGGTCGCGTTGACGAGCGATCCATCCTGGAACCACCCTCTGAGGACCACGCCGGTCGGGTCCGTGACGGTGACGAAATAGCTCAGGGCGTAGCTTGGGACGATGACGACCGGCGCCGAGGGCGTCAGCGACATGGTGTTCCCGTTGGCTGCGTATGACGCCGTCCCATAGACCTGGAATCCGTCGAGCCTAAGGCTCGACCCCCCTGCCCCTGGCAGCGCGGACGCGAAGACGTGGTACCAGCTCTGACCCGTCGGCGCCCAGAGAGTGGACGCCCCTGACGGGAGGACGAGGGTGACGTTGGTGAACTGGTTGTAGATCGCCTGCACGGCTTCTGGTCCTGAAGCGCTGACATTGAAGGCGCCTGAGGGCGCGTAAACCGGGGTCCCGGCGACGATGACCTGGTTCAGCTTGTACATGAACGACGAGCTCTGCATTTCGACCGGGACGCTGAGCAGCACGCTGCTCCCCGAGTCGACCCAGGTCGAGCTCGCTACCGTATTCTGCGGGCTGTACGTGACCGAGACGGCATATTGTTTGATGAAGTGCGCGAGATAGCCGCCAGAGCTCACGTCGAGGCATGTGCTCGAGCCTACGAGCTTGCCGGACGAAAACCACGCGTCGAAGGCGTACCTTGCAAAGGAGTCCTGGTAGACATACTGCGGCACGCAGACTGTCCCCTGGAGGGCCGCGCTCGAGTTCGTAAGGAGGTAGGGCGAGCCGTTCACTGTCACCTGCATTGGGGTGGGCGCGTCCACCGTTATCGTCGGCGCCGCCGCTTGCGCGGCCGCGGGCGCGAGCACCAGCCCCGCCAGGAGCACCAGCACGACCAACGTTGATTTCAAGCGGTCACTTCCTCTTTTCCGCCAGTGAAAAACCTGCCGCAACGGCCAAGAGCGCAACCGAACCGAGTATCCAGACCAGGGGCGCCGAACGAAGGCTCATAGGGAGATAGCCCAGCAAGGGCAAGGCTATGACCATCACCCCCACGATGCTCGAGAACGGAAGCACGGTGGTCGAGTTGGTGTTGTCTCCCCTGAACCCGAAGGTGGCGCTGCTGTCGTTTATCCAGATGATCCTATGGATCAAGGGCTCCCCCAGCTCGTCAGCCACCGCCACCTGTCCGACGACGGGCCTCGCCCCGAGTTGTATCAGCGCGAGGCTGCCGATCGGAAGGTTCGGCTCCATGGAGCCCGTCGGGACGTAGACGACTTCGTATCCCTGGGCCATGTAGAGGCCGAGGAGGATCAGGGCGAGCACCCCCAAGGCTGCGGAGACAGTCTCACTGCGTCGCAATGACCTCGACTTCCACCGGGCTGCTTCCGGGTGTTATGGCTGTGAAGGTGTTCGTCGTTGCCGTCCCCGTCGGATTCAGCGCGACGCCGCTCACCAGCTGTGTTGACTGGAAGGCGCCGTTGACATAGATGGAGACATAGACGCTGTAGGTGCCCGAGAGCGACGCCTGCAGGTCGAGCTGGACCTGGTCGAACGCACCTGTCGTGGTGCTCGCCCCCCCGTTCAGAAGGGTGACGCCTGTCACCTGGACGACGTTCGATGGGACGGCCACGGCTCCGCTCCCTGAGATCGAGCTGACAAATGTGACGTTGATGCTGGAGGCGTAGACCGAGGTCGCCAGCATAAGGGAGCCGAGTATGACGAAGAAGTGGGCGTACCTCAAGCCAGGTCGACCTCTACCTTCGCGACGCTAGACATCGAGACGGTGGGGCTGAGAGTCATCGCCACGGAGAGCGCATTCCTACAGTTGTTGCTGCTCCCTGAGCCGGTGCTTATCGAGGCCCCCGCCGAATTGTAGACGGTGACGGTGAGGCTGACTTTGGCGTGCCCTGGGCAGTAGACGTTCGCCGAAACCGAGGTCAGGGACCCTGCGGAAACCGAAAGGGTCGCACCCTGATTGTACGCGCCTGTGTTGCTGTCCGTGAACACGTAACCTACTGGGCTCGGATTAAGCGTTGACACCTCGCTCACGTTCAGCTGCGTCGCGAACGCGGCAGTACTCAAGATAACCAAAAAGAGGAGTAAGAGGAGGAGCGACTTCATCTGTTATGTCACCCTCCCTCTTACGCGGTCTGGACTACATCCACCTCGACGCTGCTTATCCCTGACGGCGTTACAGTGGTGGGAGAGAGCGTTACAGTCGCAGTGGTCGCGGCTCCGGCGGCAGTGGTGCTGCCCGTCGCAGCGACGGTCGTCCCGCTGCTATAGACGGTCACGTAGACCGTGTACGAGTTGGACGACGTACCGCTGAGCGCGTTAGCGAAAGTGATGTCGACGCTCGTGACTGTCGGGGCCGAAGTAGCGGAGGTCGTTATCCCCCACGTTATCGATGAGATTGTGCATGCTGTGCTGATAGGGCATGACACGGCGACGTTCCCTGTCCCTGCTATTGCCATTGTTTGCGTCACTGTTATGCTGTTGGCTGCATACGCTGCGCTTACCGCGAAGAGTATGCCTCCCAGAAGCAGCATTGAGGCGAAGATTCTGGTTTTTTTCACCTTCCACATCTCCTTGCTGATGGATTCTCCCGTGCCCTAATACCGCTTTTAGTAGATTCTGCGATGAAGTTGGGCGAGACAGTTGTGGATTCGGCAACATCATCGTCCCCCTGCGCCATCGTCCGCTGCCGTTCGAAGCACTTCATAGAAGGCCGCGTTGGAGCGTATGCGGCTCGTAGGATGTCAATGCAGGTTTCAGACCCATGCTCTGCGACAGGGAAGCGGGCTCGTCCGTTTGGATTGCGTGAAAATTCACGGTCAGCTCGCTGATATCCTGATCTGGCCTTGGCTCGGCCTGGTCAGGGACATGGCGCCCTGAGGAGAGCGCCGAAGTCATGTCCCTTCCTCCGCCCTACGATGCCTCTCACTTGGAGGGTTGCCCCAGGGCCCCTGAGGTCAGATGCCGGCCGCAGCTCGCAGGCCCGGGCGCCATGGGCGGCCCGATTCATCCCCGATCACTGCCATCAGCCAACGGCCTGATAGCGCGCCTGTATGCGTCCTCGAGGGCTTGGAGCTTGGCCAGCTCCGCCCCCATGGACCAGACCCTGTCGGCGAACTCCTTCATGGGCATCACAGGGAACTTCGGGTCGCCGGTCGCCGCCGAGAGGACGAGGTCGAAGTCCCCCCTGGCCTGGCCCTCGAGCGAAACGGTCTCCTGCAGCTTCTGCTCGAGCCTCGCTCGGACCGCCCCGGCGGCAGCCGCGAGCCCTGCGTAGCTCGGGGCAGACCTGTCGGTCTCTTTCAGGATCGCCGCTACCCTCTCTGCTTCGGCCATCAGGGGGGTCTGCGCCTGGGGCTCGGCATAAGGTATGCTGGGGCCGAGGGCGAGAGTGAGGCTCTGCGCGCTGCTCACTACAGTGAGCTTCCCCCCCGAGCGCGTGGCCAGCGCCTCGAAGACCTTCCTATCGCTCACCTTCCCTATGGCGACCACGTCCACTATGGCCCTGCGGCCGAGCTTCTGGTCGATCATGGCCTCGGGTTTAGGCCCCACGTTGGATCTGTCGTCGGTGACGAGTATCAGCTTCTTGATCCTCTTCCTCGGCCCGTCGGGCGCCTCGTGGAGCATGTCGACCGCGGCCCTGAGCCCCTCCCCCGTGGGGGTGGCTCCCCCCACGTTCATCCCGTCAAGGCTGTCCCTGAGGAGTTCGGGCCGGGCGTGGAGCTCTGAGATTGAGGTCAGCGGGAGCACCCTCTGCGTCATCTCCTTGCCCGAGTCTATCATCATGCCGAGCGCCTTGGTCGGCGCCCTGAACCCTATCACCCCCACTCTGCACCCGAAGGGGAAGAGGAAGCCCTTCACAGTCTGCTGGATGCCTTCCTTGACCGCCTGTATCTTGACATATGAGGCCCCGGCGGGGGGTTTGGCCTCTTCCGCCATGCTGGTCGATGCATCGACGGCGTACAGCACGTCCCACATCCACTGTCGGTCCCTGTGCGGCCGTCCGGCATTTATCAGTTGCGAGCGAGAAAACCCACAGGCTCCAGCCGTGGGATGAAAGCGAGCTGGAA
>JAFLYY010000007.1 GCA_029785825.1 Nitrososphaerota archaeon
GCTGAGCGGTCGAACACGAAAGGGCTCCCGCCGACCCAATTCGCGTGCGCCAGGTTTGACGCCAACGGCGAGGGGACGGACAGGGCCGTGAGCGGGACCCCGGCGCGGCGGGGGGCCAGGCAGGGTGGCGGGTGTTCCGCCGGAGGTACTATCGCTTAAAGCAGAGGGGGGAGGACGCGGCCTGGCGTCAAAGCGGCGACCTGGGCGCAGGAACGCCTTTTGGACCCATCTCTTCTGGTCTTCCATCGCTCACCCGGCGCTCCTTGCTGTGGGCCTCGTTGGCTGTTAACTTCGGCCTCCCCAAGGACTTCGTCACTTCGAGGTACACCCTGGGGTTGCCCCTATCCGACACGCAGCCCGCCGGGCCTTGACGGCAGGCAGGCGTCATGACCAAGACGCTATACTGCGCTCAGCCCACTCGTACGTCTTCGCCAGCCCGTCGGCCAGCTTCGTCTTGGGTCTCCAGCCGAGTACCTTCTCAGCCCGGCTGAGGTCTGGTAGCCTGCGGAGGACCCCAACCGGCTTGGTCGTGTCGTACTTTGGGGTGATCCGCTTGCCAGAGATGCCGATGACCTTTTCCGCGAGTGCCTTGACCGTCGTCTCCTCGGTGGAGCCGAGGTTGACGGTGAGGTTCCCCTTGGCCTCGACGTATTCGTCCAGCCTGAACAGGCCGTCAAGGAAGTCGTCGATGTAGAGGAAGGCCCTCCGCTGGGTCCCGTCCCCCCAGACGACGAAGTCTTCCTCGGGGTACCTGATGGCCTTCCTGATGAGGGAGCCGATGACCTGGCTCCTGTCCTCCTTCAGGTAGATGTTGGGGCCGTAGGCGTGGAAGATCCTCGCGATGCCGATCCTCTTCCAGAGCGCGGCAGAGCATCCAAACATCCTGTCATGCGTTGGTCAGGTCCCTAGGATGTAGCTCCTGCCACTCCTCCTTCTCCACCTGCCTGAAGGTCCGTTCCTCTTCCTCGAAATCGAAGCTGGACTTGCTCTTCCCTCGTCGGCCTCCTGCCTTTGCGAGTAGGTCGGGGAAGTTGGCGGACACGGCGAGGACCATCCTTTTCAGCGTCTGCTGGTGGTGCGGGAACTCCTCCATGGCCTTCATGCAGGAGGTGATGACTGCCTCCTTGGCGCCGTCGAAGCCTGCCTCCTTGAGGCCTTTGGCCCTGGTCTTGCACTCGGCCTCGACCATTCTGGCCATCTGGGACGTGACCTCCTGCGGGAGCTCGTCCCTGCGGTTGGACTTGCACAGCTCCTCGAATATCACGAGCCCCTTTTCTATCAGTCTCCCCTCCACGCCGTTCCCGAACTCGGCGCGCACCATCGCAGCCTTCGAGATCATGCCGTAGGTCGTCCCCTTCATCCGGATGGGACTGGTGCGGAAGACGCGATGGAGGGGGTTGACGAAGGAGTTCTGGCCCTTCAGCCCCTCGCCCAAGGGAGTGGATGAGTGGGGCATTTGGTACCCAGAAGTGGTCCCGCACACTGGGCAGACCCTCTCCCCGTCGTCAGCCAGGACGAACTCTTCGACGTGATACTGGTCGGCGTGGAGGTCCTTCGGGTCGAAGAAGTCACCGAAGCGGCGGCGGAGCTTGGAGTAGGCGATGGAGACGTTGCTCCCCTTCACCCCCTCGAAGGAGGGGTCGGTCTCTCGGATGAATCTGGCAAGATCTGACGGATGGCCCTGGAGCCGGGGGTGCCCCTGCAGCACCATCACCACCGTTGACTGGAGGCGAGGCGGTCGGCCGACCCTCCTGACTGTCGCAGGATGCCCGGATTTCATGGCCTACTTCCGTCGTCTGTAAGCAGGGTTATGGACGGCTTCCTTGCTGCAGGGATGGTGTCGGCCGCGGAGGGCCTCTGGGGAGGGGGTTCCCTCTTTCCTGTAACCTCTGTAACGTCTGTAACATGGGATTCCCTCCAGAGCTGGACCCCCTTCTTCGTCAGCCTGTAGCCGGGGGAGGTCTTCTCTACCACCCCCATGGCTTTGAGCTCTGCACAGACTCTCCTGATGGAGGGGGCCTCGTGGCCGATGTCTTCGGCGAGGTAAGGGCTGTTCCTCGGTCCCTTGGCGAGCGCCTCGATGATCTTGGATGCCAGCTCGCTCCTGCGCATGAAGGCGGAGTACTCCCTTCTGTCCTCCTCCGTGACAGAGATCTCGCCGTGCATGACCCTGTAGTCCTCGACCTCGAGCAATTCGAGGACCTCCTCCAGGAAATCCCTCGCGAGCCTGATGTGCGCCTCATTCACCTCTAGGGTGACGCCGTCCGTGGTGCTGAAGGCGAGTGCTGCGAAAGCGGCGGATATCCTCAGGAGGGAGAGGAGGGAGTCCTCGTTCACCACTGGGACTTCGGGGACCGAGTACCTCGCCAGCAGGTCCTTGTAGGCGGCCTTGGCCTCTTCCATGGCGTCGTCGTCGAACCTTACGCAGGAGGGGTTCCTTGACCAGGCCCACAGGACGAGGGATTTGAGGTTCGAAAGGAACTCGGGGTCGTCGACGCCGTGCAGGGTGGCGTCGGCGATCCTGTCTGGGTCCACCTCCCCCGCCCTGAAGGGGATGGCGAGGTCCCATCGGGTGAGGTCGGCCTGGTCCTTGAAGCAGGGTAGCTCCCTCAGGGCCATGCACGGGTAGGGGTAGAGCCCCATCTCCTGCCGTGCGTTGCTGTCGGCCACGACCCGGGTGCGCGCCCAGGCCCTCGCAGAGAAGCTCCTCCTCACCTCGACGTAGAGCTTGGCAAGGGTCTCCCTCATCGTGGCCAGATCCTCTGCCGGAAACTTGTGGAGCGCCTCGAGCACCACCAGTCCTCGGTCCGCCTCGACCATGACCCCCCAGACGACCATCCCCCGCTCCGAGTCTATGGCGTAGGTGATGCCGGTGCGGCTGCTCGTCTCCCCGATGGCGTGCTTCCCCAGGCCGAGCTTCTGGCGGAGGTAGTCCTCGACCGAGCCCTTCCCCTGACGGGGGTCCCCGAAGAGCATCGCCCGGACCGTCCCGGGCCTGAGCTGGCCGCTCACGTCGATCCAGGTTGGGGAGAGGTAGGCGAGGAGGACTGCGAGCTTCGCCTGGTCCCGCCCGGCGATGCGGGGGTTGCACTTCGACGCCAGGAACTCCAGGGACTTCAGAGACTCGGAGTAGGGCGAGAAGTAGCTCCGGAGGGCCTCCACATCGTCCGGGGTCAGGTCGAACGAGTCGACCGACGGGAAGTCCTGCCTGACGGCGTCGACGAGCAGCTCGATGTTCGAGTTCCGCGGGTTGACGACGAGCGTCCCCTCGAGCTCCACGTCCTTGTTCTGAGGAGCCCTCCCTAGCACGTACCCGCCCAGGAGGGAGCCGGAGGTCGGCCCGGAGGACGGCTCGTCGAGGGCTGAGGTGTCTCGCAGCAGGACGCCCTGGTAGGTCAACGGGGGACCCGTCGACCGGGTCACGGCCCAATTGTGAGGCATGCCACTGTCCCCGCAGGGCTCTTCCGCACCTCGCTGAACCTGCGCGGTTGTCTCTCCGACCATGAGGGCATAGAGGCGTCCAGGGTCGGCGGACGCGTCGCAGTCCTTTGCCTTTCCGCACCGAGTACAGACAGCCCTGAAGCTCGCGAAGACCGCCTTGACCCCGGATTCACCTGAGATGTGCGCCCTGACGGCGACGCGCTTGCCGACAAGTTCGCCCCTGAGGTCAGCGAACCTGAGTCTCGCCGGTCCGCCACGGACGCTTCCGTCGTTCTGCCCGCCTCTGACCATCTTGTGCTCGCTAATCCTTAGCGAACGTGGTATTTAAGCCCGCTAGTCGATAGCGTGCTAACATCTAGCGAGCATTGAAATACCCATCTCGCACCTGCTTTGCCGTGGACGAGCTAGAGAAGGGGATACTCGCTCAGCTGGGTCCGGGGAGGATGATGATCTCTGAGATCGAAGAGTCGGGCCAGGCGGCGAGGCAGACTCTCCACACCAGGGTCGAGCAGCTGGTCGCCGGGGGCTACGTCCGAGAGGAGAGGGAAGAGAAGCTCCCGTTCCGAAGGTACCTCTCCCTGACGGAGAAGGGGCAGGACGCGCTGGAGCTCGAACTCTCCAGAGACAGGGCGGAGCTGGAGGAGCGCGCGGCGGGGGAGAAGGGCCTGTACGAGACGGGTTGGTTCTTCAGGGACTTCGTACACAACGACCTCGCCCCGAGGGAGTCCGTAGTCAAGGGGGCCCTCAGGATGGTGGGGACGTTCGGGATGCTCCCGGCTTACAGAGACATCCTTCAGCCCGCTTTCAGGCCCAACGCGGACGAAAAGGACTACGCCGAGCTGCTCATGCGGCTCTTCGTGGACTCGGTCGACTACGAGGGGCTCTTCGGGGAAGACGAGAGGCTGAGAGCGTTCGTCGACAGCTATCCGCCTTTCAGGAGGACGATTGCAAGGGGACGCTGGATGGTGGCGACAGGGTTGAGGGGGGAGCACTTCGACTACCTCTCGGCGTTCGGGCGCCCGGAGGTCAGGAGGCTGACCAGGAGGCGCTTCGTCATGAAACTTGAGGAGAACTACCTCAGGTCCATGAACGAGGAGTGTTCACGCGTGGCAGGGGAGGGTGTGTCTCTTGGCAGGGACAGCTTCCTGGAGGTCCTCTGCTGGGTGCGCCTCAAGATGAGGAGCCTCCCTGCGAGGGCCTACGACAGGCTCAGGGATCAACTGCTGCTCATCGCCCTTTCAGGTTTGGGCCTCGTCGAGGAGGGGCGGGCTGGGCCCCATCCCGCCTGAAAGAGAGCGGGGTCTGCGAGTCAGACGAGATTCGGTCGGATGCTACATCTTCCTTTCCGGTTGACTCCATCCGGCCTAGGTATTTCGTGACCACCCTGTTTCCCTCGCGCCACTCTGCGTACCTGTAGGGGCCATGAGCCGCGCTGCATCTCCCACAGTTGATTGTCAGCATCCGGACGGTCGCGTTCTCCGGCACTGCTTTGCTCTTGGAGGCGGTCTCGGCTTCGGGCGCTATGCAACTGCTCCGCAAGGTGATCCATCCTCCTTATGCTACAAGACGTTGCATCCAAATTTAAGGGCCCACAAGATCGACGGAGACCCTGATGCAAGGGTGTCTGAAAGTGAATGGGTCTGGGCGGTTCTTATGCTACAAAGGCTGGCGTAGCATAAGAAGACGCTTTCACCGACCCCTCCTCACGATAGGGCACCAAGTTCGGGGCAGCTTATCCTGCAAGACTTCCTGGACTCGGAGAGATGGAGACCACCGCCGTGCAGCCCTCCTCGAGCAAGGACGGGCGGGATGCCTCAGGCGACCTGAATGGCCCCTACGAAATCCTAGGGGTGAGCAAAGGCGCTTCCAAGGCGGAGATCGCGGATGCCTTCAGGAAGTTGACACCTCCTGGACCAGCGGCTCGTCTCCTCGGGCAGGAGGACTCGGGCCACGCGGCTGGCGGCCTTACAATTGGTAGGGTTTTTATACGAAAGGTAGGTCCGAACTGCCGATGGCTAAACAGAGCGTAGTAGGCCCGAAAGGACAGATAACCCTCCCGAAAGAGATGAGAGAGCATTATCACCTGCTGGAAGGCGAGGAAGTTGTCTTGGTCGAGGAGGCGGAGGGCGTCTTGGTGAGGCACCGGCCCGCGGGGCTGAGGGGAAGGTTCAGGGGGAGGATGGACCTGAACGGGCTGGACAGAGATGTCAGGGAGCTGCGCGAAAAGTGGACCCTCTAGGCTGACGACATGAAGCTGTACGTGGCTGACACGGTCGCACTCGCCCGCTACCTGGAAGACGACCTCCCCAGCAGGGCCGAGGGCGCCTTCCGCGAAGCCGAAGCGGGTGCGGCGGTAATCCTGATCCCTGAAGTCGTCATCGGTGAATTCGCCTATGTCGCCCTGAAGGGCCGTCTCAAGACCAGGGACCCGAAGTCAGACATCAGGGAGCTGATGAGGGAGATCGCCGCTTCGTCTTATCTGGCTGCGGCCGCGATGGACCCGGCTGCCTGGGAGAAGTTCCTCGACTGCACGGTGCCTGAGCTGCACGACAGGATGATCTATTCCATCGCGTCCTCAAGGGGGGCGTCTGCGATTATAACCCCCGACAAGGACTTGAAGCTCTCCGGCTTCCCGACTCTTTGGTGAAGGGCGCCGAGAAGAGCGGCTCGGAGGAATGTCAGCGGTCGTGGCCGCTTTTGTAGCATGAAGAGACACTTTCACTCTCCCCTCCTCTCGTTTCGACGCCAAGACAGTCGTCGTTTATTTGGCCTCCTGCCCCGAGTCTGGGGAGATGCAAACGACCTCTGTCCAACCGTCGCGGACCAACGGATGGGACAGCGCGCCGGGGTCGAAGAACTTCTACGAAATCCTAGGGGTGAGCAAAGGCGCTTCCAAGGCGGAGATCGCGGATGCCTTCAGGAAGTTGGCCCTCCGGTATCACCCAGACAGGAGCAAGGATGGGGAGGCTGCAGTGAAGTTCGCAGAGATAAGCGAGGCCTACGCAGTGCTGTCCGACGACGAGGAGAGGGCCCTGTACGACGCGCTGGGGCCGGGGAGGTACGACGACCCGTGGGAGGTCCGCCGCTACCGCGAGCGGCAGGAGGAGGCGGCGCGTGAGGCGAGGGCCCTGGAGGCGGAAAAGTGGGAGCAGAGAGGCGGGGCAGTAAACACGATCATAGGCTCTCTCATCTGCCTCGTCGGCCTTGACGCGTTAATCCCGTCCTACGTCCTCGGCCCCTGGGACTACGTGTTCAACGGCTTCGTCATCCTCTGCCTGCTGGTGGGGGCCCACCAGTTGTTCGAGGACTGATGGGCTGCCGTCCTGCGATTGCCTTCATTCCGGCGTCCCGGCGACCTGTATTCCCTGCTTCTCCGCCATGCGCCTCGACGACGGCTGAGGGAGTCCGCTCCCCCGGGTCGTCTTCACCCCGCGCAGGTCGCCCGAGGGCGGGTGTACGAGGAGCCCCATCTCCTCCCTCCCGAGGATGACGAAGGGGAGCGAGTGCTTCCAGAACAGATAGTCCTTGACGTAGGAGTCCATCGGTGTCTTGACGTCGAGCGCCCGGCGCTGGACCATGTCGACGAGCATCCTAGGGTCGTCCGTCCACCACGCCTTCAGGCTGTCCCCCAGCTTCGAGTCCCCTCCCAGAGACGAGGCGGGCGAAGGGCCGAGCCAGCGCCCCCTCCTCACCTCCCCGGCGTCCTCGACCATGCCGAAGGGGAGCTGGTCCGTCCCCTCTTTGCCGAAGTCCACGACCCCGCGGACGACCATGGCGACGAGCCTAGAGCTTGACTTCGCCTCGATGTGGTCCTTCAGCCTCGGGAAGTATGCGAAGAACTCCCCTCCCTTCCCCGGATGTTCGGTCGGCTCGGGGTTCTCTTGAGTCAGGGCCGCATATGGGCTCACATAGGGCCCGGAGATGATGTCGTATCTGTTGGAGAGGGTGGACATCAGGTCGCCAAGCTGGTCGTGAAGCCCGGCCTCGAACCATTCGAACTGGACCCAGGCGAACCTGCTCCTCTGGAGGGTGATGAGGAGCGAGGTCATGAGCTGGCCGGTCTTCCTGGTGTCGTAGACGGCGAAGCAGTGCCCCTGCTCGTTGCCGACGAAGAAGAAGCGCGTGCTGGAGGGGTCGAGCTTCGACAGCCAAGGCGGCACTGGATATGACTTTCCGTCCCTCGAAGTGGCTGTTGCCACTCCAGTCGCGGGCGGGAGGCCGACCTTGATGTGCTGCCGGTAGAGCTTGACCGCCAGATCCAAGTCCCAAGAGGCGGAGGAGCCGAAGCAGAGCTCCGACTCGGAGCCGTCCCAGAACAGCTCGAAAGACCGGGGGTGGTTGGAGACGATGGCGTCGGCTGCCGCCTGCACCGATGCCTGTTCCAGCGGCTCCTTCTGCAGAGGGACCGAGATGGGCTGCAGGAACCAGTCTTGCTCGGCGGCGGTCATCTCTTCCCCTCCTTCGTCGGGGCGGCCTTCAGGGAGGCCCAATCGATGTACGGATATCTAGCACGGGGGCTGCTGTAGAGGAGCCATCGTTTCGGGCGATCGAACGCCAGCATGAGGGAGGCGGCGAGGGCCGCGCCGGCAAGAGCCGCCTGGACGAGGGGATAGACGTCCCCGAGGCCTCCATAGGGGTGATAGTGAGCGGGACCGGCTCGTCGAGGGAGTTCGTCCAGCGGCTCGGGAGGCTTCTCAGGAAGAGCGAGGGGAAGGGGAAGGCGAGGCTTATCGAGCTTGTCTCGAGGGAGACGTCTGAGACGAGAACAAGTTCGAGGAGGAAACGCGCCAGGGGGAGGCGGAGGGCAGAATCGAAAGCCGAAGAAGAGAAGGAAAGAGCCCCCGAGCCT
>JAFLYY010000008.1:0-2869 GCA_029785825.1 Nitrososphaerota archaeon
GCGGGCACCATCTGAGTGATATTCTGACACTTTGCTGAGCGGCCCCGGCCCCCATATTTAAGACAGGGAAGCTCATTGGCTCTGTAGAAACCCTCTCTTCAGGAATCCGGTCTGAATGAGATTCTCTTCGTGATACGCTCTAGATTCCTTCAGACGGGTGGTTTTGCCATCGTCCCCCGGCCCTCCGTCTGACTAGGATGAAGCATCCGAAGGACGACGACGAAGAGAGGAGGAGGGTCAGCCGCTACATAAGGATGGTCAGGGCCGTCTTCAAGGTCTGCCGGCGGCAGCGCGTCCCGCTCTACTCTTCCAAGTTCTCCAGGAGGGACTTCACCCAGTGGCAGCACATCGCACTCCTCGTCCTCTGGCAGAGGATGAGGAAGTCATATCGGGAGTACGTCGACGACCTCCTCCCAGTCGCCGACACCCTGGTCGAGGAGCTCGGCCTCTCCAGGCTCCCCCACTTCACGACCTTGGAGAAGTTCATGCTCCGGGTTCCGTCCACTCTCCTGGAGCGGGTGATGGGAGGGTTCGTCCTCCTGACCAGGGTCAGGAGGCAGGTCTTCGGGATCGACTCGTCGGGCTTCTCCCTCCACCATGCGTCCTACTACTACGCCCTGAGGGTCAAGCGCGACGTCCTATCGGGCATGAGGAGGCAGGTTTCAGGGAGATGACGAGGCCCAGGAGGAGGTTCCTCAAGCTCACCATCGGAGCGGAGCTCAGGCGCCAGCTCGTCACCTCTGTGAGGGTGAGGAGAGGGCCCTACGGCGACATCGTAGACTTCCCATATGTGGTGAGGAAGGCGCACTCCGTCAGGCCCATCGGCGTGGGCATAGGGGACAAGGCGTACGACTCGGAAGAGAGCCATGAGCTCCTGAGGGATGAGCTCCACGCCATGTCGATGATCCCACCACGAATGGAGAAGGTACCCCTCTGGAGGACCGAGGGGCTCTACAGGAAGGAGATGAAGAGGAGGTTCTCCGAGAGGGTGTGCCACCAGAGGTCCAAGGACGAGACCATCTTCTCGGTCGTGAAGAGGACCATGGGGGACGAGATGAGGTCCGTCAGGACGAAGGGGCTTAACAACGAGATCAGGTTCAGGATGATAGCCTACAACGCCATGAGGGTCGCATCCTCTTTTGTCGGAGGGTTTCTACAGAGCCAGGCGGAGACACCCGTGGTATTTTGGAAAACAAGTTCCACAACTCGAAAAATTTCATCGCAGTGACAGCATCGCTTGCAACGGTCCTCCTCTTGGTCGCGCCCGCGCTCACGCCAGCAGCGCTCGCCGCTCATCCGACTCAGATTAACATAACTCCAAGCCAGTCGGCCTGCAACGGTTACGAAGGGAACCCATCGGGCATGGGTCAGGGGTGCTACAACGAGTTCATCTGGTTCGGGTTCAACTACTTCAGCACCGCCTCCGTCTGGGACACGGTCTGGTCTAACTGCCCGACGCCAGACACGACCACCACCGACGTTTCGGTCGACACGACGATGACGACCGCAATCAGCACAGCCAATCCCGAATGCACCAGCAACGCGCTCGCCGGTGGCAACCCCAGCGGCAGCTGGGCTAATTGGGACTACAATGCCCCGTGGATCACTCCTCCGCCATCCCCTAGTTGTGCGCCCTGTGCCTCCGTCCTTCAGTTCGTCTACGATGGGCACAACAAGATAACCTGGGGCCTTTTCACGTCTAACACTGACACCACTAACACTGGGCAGATCATTTTCACAGGTAATGTGTCCAACGTATTCAAGGCAAACCCGATGCAAGGCAACATAACACAAACCGATCCCAGCACAGGCGTGGTCTACGGCTGGAACCTCGTCGGAGGGACGCTCGCCTTCAGTGGGACCCCGGACACCTCGACCTTTGAAAGCGGCACCATCTACCAGTGGAGCTACATCACCCCGGCATACTACGCCTCGACGGGCGGCTCAGGAACCTGGACCACGGCCATATTCGTCCCCAAGTTCAACGCATACTTCGTGCTGTTCCAGATATACAACATCCAGAACAGGACTTTCAGCGAAGGCCAGGTATACAGCCTAGACACCGGCCCGTTGGCTACAATGCCCACCTCTGTGACTCCATGATCGTTCACTGCGCCTCTGTAGCATGATGAAACGGGCGTGAGGGCCGCCTGCCCTCACGCGCCCCCCTTTTCTTCATGAATAGCAGTCCGAGAGTTGACAGGGCGTAGGTATCATCGCCAAACGACGAACGACTCTGGGACGGGCACTCAGAGCCTATCCCAAGATTGTTCTCCTGCGGATGGTTAGACCACAGGCCACCTGGACCAGAACGCGGCAGTCCTCGGCCCTCTTCTCCCGTCGCATCAGGAGCCTCCTGAACCGGTTGAGCGAGCCAAGACGCGCTCCTCTCCGCGGGTAGCGCCTCACCAGGTCATCGCTCTCCCTTCTGTGCCGCATGTGCGGCACGTACCCTCTCTCGACCACGTCCGTCTCCATCTCTGGGTAGTCGTACCCTTTGTCCAGGCACAGGTGCTGAGGATGGCAGCGACTGGGGCAGGGCTCTCGACGACGACGCTGTTCAAGGCCTCGAAGGCGCCGCCAGAAGCGCGCGGACCCGGTCGACCGCTGACGAAGCATGCGATGCCCGGTCAGGACGTTCGTGCGGGGGACCGACGACAATCGCGCCGAGATGTGCAGGTTCTTCACTTCCATGGGAAGGACGGCGTACAGTCTGCTGAAGGACTGCGCCGCCCGCCCAGTCTGCGGGGCGCTAGTGTGCCCGCTTCACGACCCTCAGGCCCTTCGGGTCGTGCACCGCCTGGGTGTTGAAGAGGGACCGGAGCAGCGCGACCGTCGCCGGGTCGTGCGCCCCATCGACCAAGAGGAA
>JAFLYY010000008.1:2879-3341 GCA_029785825.1 Nitrososphaerota archaeon
TCGTAGGTCGCCTTCGTCCCCGACGCCACCAGCATGTCCGAGAGCGCGGCGAAGACGAGGGAGGCTCCCCCGGCGCTCTCCCCGAACCCTTTCGACAGCGCCTCGAGCAGGAGGGCGGAGTTGCTCTCCGGAACGAGGACCTCGCTCTCCCTCTCCCCCGGCTTCGGATAGGAGACGTCGCTGTCAAGGAGGAGGAACCTCAGGCCGGGGGTTTCGGCCAGCGCGAGTGCGACAGGCCCCCCCTTCTGGGCGACGACGAGGGTGGTTCCCCCCACCTCCTCGACATAGTCCAGGACGTCCTTTTCGTAGCCTGCGGAGGGGTCGTACTCCAGGAGCACGACGTGGCCGCGCACGGCGCGCCCCTCCAGCCCGAGCCTCGCAGAGAGACGCTTGGCATGTGCCGGGGGAGGCCGGGTCGGCAGGGGCTGGGGGGCGAAGAGCCTGTCAAGCAGGTTCGTCCCT